>JAPPHP010000222.1 GCA_028821035.1 Gammaproteobacteria bacterium
ACGGTCCAGCGCGTCGAGGGCGTCCACGTACTCGGCGAGGGCGTCGAGGAACGAACCACCGCCCTCCGCGACCGTCTTGGCGCACTCCACCAGACGGCGCAATTCCGACGGTTCGCCGTCGCGCCTCCAGCCGTTGAAGCGCTGCACGAAATCCCGGGTCTCCGTACTCCAGCCGACGTAGACGAAGACGGATCGGATGCTGGAAGACCACGGCATCGACCACGCTTCTCCCGCCTGGTACCGGATCACGCCGCCCCGGAACGCTGCCGCGACATCGAGGCCGCTGCCGCCGCCGCCCTGCAGGTCGCGGTGGATCGCGAGCGACTGCGGAAGCGTGCAGACAATGCCGGCGATGCGGGCCATCGCGCCGGCAATCGCGACCACGGCCGCGGCGCTTGAACCGAGGCCGAGCTTCGCGCCGGCGTGATAACAGGGGCGAGAGTCGGTTGCGATGCCGAGGTGTTCGGGCAGCTTGGCCGTCTGGATGCCCAGCCGCCGGATCGCGTGCCGCACGAGCGCGCCGGGATCCCCGGGTACGTCGGGCAGCGCATCCCGGCGGTGACGGGAGGCGGCGTCGAAGCCGCGGCTGCGGAACGCCCAGCCGCCGGCCTCCCGGGCGTCGATCCGGCAGGCGACGCGCCGGTCGATGGCGGCGACGACAGCGGGGGCGCCGGCCAGCACGGCGTACTCGCCGGAGAGCACCAGCTTGCCGGGCGCGCTGGTCTGGGCCAGGGTTTCGTCAGGCACCGGCGCCTGTCCCGCAGACCGCTCCGGGTCCGAGGGCGCTGACCAGCACTTCCTCCACGCCCGGAACGTCTGCCAGCGCGGCGGATACGGCGGTTGCGTGGTCCGGCGTGCAGACCGCCTTGACCTGCGGCCCGGCGTCGACGGTGAAGAACACCGCAGTGCCGCCATTGCGAATTTCGCGGATACGGTGCAACGCCTCGACCGTGGCCCCGTTCCAGTAGAGGAGCCCGGGCTCGCTCGAGAGCATGAGCGCATGCATCTTCAGGCAACTGGCTTCGGCGATGCGGGCGAGGGCCCCGAAGTCGCGTGCGGCGACCGCGGCTCGTGCGGTGGCGAAGTCGGCGGGCGTCTCCCGGACCCAGCTCCCGTAGAAGGGCGAGGTCAGCCGGGAGCGTTCCATGCCCTCCGTCGAGCCGACGGACTTGCGCGTTCTGGAGGTGATACCGATGACCACCCGCAGCGGCCACGCGCCCGGCGGCAGGAGTTCCTCCGCCAGCCACTGGCCGTCCCGCTCATGCAACGCGCCGAAGCCGCCCACAATGGAGCGCGCGGCGGAACCGGAGCCCCGGCGCGCCCAGTCGGACCGCTCCTGGGCGGAGAGGCCGAGGTCCAGCGCCGCGTCGATGGCGGTGATCAGCGCGGCGAAACCCGACGCCGACGAGGCCAACCCGCATCCGGCGGGGAAGTCGCTGCCCGTGTCGATCTCGAGCGGGGGGATGTCGAACTGTTCGCGCAGGCCCCGCAGAAAGCCGTCTATCTTGGCGTCGGCGACGGTCACACCGTCCAGGACGACGCCGTCGGCGGGCGCGACGCGGACGGTCGTCGTGGTGGTCAACGCGGCGAGGGTCACCGAGAGCGAAGGCGTGGCGGGGATGTTCCCCGGCCCCGGCCGCTTGCCCCAGTACTTGACCAGGGCGATGTTGGGGTGGGCGGTGGCGGTGACCGGCTGGGGCATGGACGGACGGATCATAGCATCGGCGCGCCGCGGCCCCTGCCCCCACCCAGCCCCGCCCCCCACCCCACCCCCGCCCCAGAAGGCGAGCGGCTCCACCGTCTACCTCCCCGACCTCCGCGAACCGGACGCCCCACCCCCCACCCCCGCCCCCGCGTCGGGTACCGAAGTGCTTTAATCGGCCGATTGTCACCGGGAGGCGGATCATGACGGGTCGTTTCGAGACGCTCGATGTCGACGGCTCCTCAATGCCGGTCTATCTGGCGGAAGGGGACGGCGGGGGCGCCGGCGTACTGGTGTGCATGCACGCCCCGGGCGTCGACGCGTTCATCCAGGACATCTGCCACCGGCTTGCGGACGCGGGCTTCACGGCGGCGGCGCCGGACCTGTATCACCGCCAGGACGCCGGAGACCTCAATCCCCTTGAGCGGATGGGCCTGTTGCGGGACACGGAGATCCTGCGCGACTACGAGGTGGCCGGAGACTGGCTTGCCGGGCGCTCGGACCCCGGCCGGCAGGGCGTGATCGGCTTCTGCATGGGCGGCCGCCTCTCCTACCTGTGGGCGGCGCATCGCGGCGGGCTCCGTGCGGCGGTGGTGTTCTACGGCGGCAACATCCTGATGCCGTGGGGCGACGCACCCGCGCCCTTCGACCGCACCGGGGAGATCGACTGCCCGCTTCTTGGCCTCTTCGGCAACGACGACGAGAACCCGAGCCCCGCCGATGTGGACCGGATCGCGGCCGAGCTGGACCGGGCCGGCAAGCGCTACGAGTTCCACCGGTACGACGGGGCGGGACACGCGTTCCTGAACTTCATGCGGCCGTCGCTCCGGGAGGAAGCCGCCGCGGACGCATGGAACCGGTGCGCCGACTTCCTCCGCGCGCACACCTGACGCGGCGCGCGACCCGGGGGATCAGCCGGGGGCGTCGTCCCAGGGGATCCACCCCGTGCCGCGGTGTCCGAAATCGAACGCGCCGGGGTGCAGGAGTTCCGCCAGGATCTCCGCGGACTCGACTACGCGGGGACCGGGGCGGTTGAAGTACTGGTTGCCGTCTGTGAGGTAAACGCGTCCGGCGCGGACCGCGGAAAGGTCCTGCCAAGCCCGGTGTGACGTCAGGGCGGACATCTCCTGCCGGGACCGCTCGATATCGAAGCCGCAGGGCATGACGGCGATCACG
>JAPPHP010000029.1 GCA_028821035.1 Gammaproteobacteria bacterium
GCCCCAGACTTGTATAGGGGTTCCTGCGGGTATTCATAGAACTGGTAGCGGTAAACGAGGGCTGCTGTTAAGTCGTCGAATAAAAGTCGAAACTCCTCGGGCCGTCGCCGGACAGTTACGGAGCGGAAGGCCTCGACGGCGCGATGGCCCGGGGCGGTTACCGGCTCCAGTACCTGCTCTACGTGCTCGCCCTGCACCGCTACCTGAGCGTGCGGCAGCCCGGCTACGACTTCGAAGAGCACGTCGGAGGGGCGTTCTACCTGTTCCTGCGCGGCGTGGATCCGGAGGCGGGCATGGACCGCGGGGTGTACTTCGACCGGCCGAGCGCCGCCTGCATCGCCGCGCTCGATGGGTGCTTCGCGGGAGAAGGTCAAAGTTGAGCACCGCCACCATCGACGCCCTTTGTGACGCCGGCCTGCTGCTCGACATCGACCGGGCGTTCGCGGATCTCATCGCGGAGTGCGACGGCCGGGGACGGGAGGAAGTCGCGCTGGCGGCGGCGCTTGCCAGTGCGCGCTGCCGGGCCGGGCACGTGTACCTGGACCTGCCGCGTTTCGCGGGTGTCCCGCTCACGGCGGCGCTCGATGCGCCGGAGCCGCTCGCGGGAGAGAGCCCTCAACTGACGCCGGAACTCGGGGTCTGGCGTCGATTGCTCCAGGAGAGTCCCGCCGTGGCCGCCGCCGTTGGCGGACCCGGGACCCCGGCCCCTCGGCCCTTGGTGCTCGACGAGCGCGACCGGCTCTATCTCGCCCGTTTCCGCGGCGCCGAGAGGCGCGTTGCGGACGGACTGCTGGCATTGGCAGCGCTACGCGGGACCTCCGGCGAGGGCCCGGAAAGGCTGCTCGGCGCCCTGTTCGCGGACGGGCATGCGCAACGTGGGGTGGCGGCGCGCACCGTGCTGGAGCGGGGTCTGTGCGTGGTCACGGGAGGTCCCGGCACGGGCAAGACCACGCTGGCGGCACGATTGATCGCGCTCCTCGTCGGCACGGGCCTGGCCCGGCCCGACGGCGTGCGGCTCGCCGCCCCGACGGGCAAGGCGGCGGCGCGTCTCCAGGAAGCGGTCGGCGCCCAGATGGCGGAGCTGGCAGCGGTCGTTCCGGCCCTCGACGACTTTGCCGTGCGGGCAAGCACCGTGCATCGACTGCTGTCGCGCATGCGCTGGGAATCGGCAGCGGCGCCTTTCGACGCCCTGGTACTGGACGAGGCGTCCATGGTCGACCTGACGCTGATGGCGCGGCTGCTGCGGGCGTTGCCGGAGGGTGCCCGGTTGATCGTGCTCGGCGACGCCGATCAACTGGCGTCGGTGCAGCCCGGCGCGGTGCTCGGCGATCTGTGCGCGGCGGCGCGGCGAGCGGACTCTCCGCTCGAGCCCTGCGTGGTCGTACTGACCGAGAGCTATCGATTCGACGCCGAGGGGGGAATCGGCCGCCTCGCCGCCGCCATCGTCCAGGGTGACGCCCCCGCCGCCCTCGCGGCCCTGCGCGACACCGCGGACCCGGCCATCGAGTTGCGCGCCTTGCCGGGCGCGGAAGCGTTCGGGCGCCTGGCCGCGGTTTACGCGGACACCGCGGTCGTGCCCGGCATCCGCGCCCTGCGCGCCCATGGAGCCTCGGCGGCGCCCTTCCCCGGCGCCCGCGTGCTGTGCGCGCATCGCTCCGGCCCGTTCGGGGCCGAGCGGTTCAATAGGCTGGTGGAAGATCGGCTACGCGCCGCCGGCATCTTCCGGAAGGGCGAGGCCTTCTACGCGGGGCGACCCATCATCGTCACCCGCAACGACCCACTCACCGGCCTGTCCAACGGCGACACCGGCGTCGTGTTGCGCAGGGAGGGGGCACATGGGGAGACGGTGACGCGCGTGTGGTTTCCGGAACTCGGCGGCCCGGATGGGCCCTTCGAGGTGGCGCCGGCGCGGCTGCCGGAGCACCAGAGCTTCTTCGCGCTGACGGTGCACCGCGCGCAGGGTTCCGAGTACGACGAAATCGCGTTCGTGCCGGGCGCGGCCGACTCCCGGGTGTTGACGCGGGAACTGTTCTACACGGCGGTGACGCGGGCGCGGCGCAAGGTCACGGTGTACGGCGGCGCGACGGCCGTGGCGGCGGCGGTCGAACGCCGGACGGAGCGGGCGGCGGGACTCGCGCTGGACGGGTCCTGAGGGGCGTCAGGCAGCCCGACAGCAGTATCTCTCGATCAGTGCGGACAGCGCGTCCGTGGCCGGTTCGATGAACGCCGTGTCGAGGTACTCGTCCGGCTGATGGGCCTGGTCGATGGAACCGGGGCCGAACACCGCGGTTTCCATGCCGAGGGCGCGCAGGAAGGGCGCTTCGGTGCCGAAGGCCACGGTCCCGGCCGTCTTCCCCGACAGTCGCTCGAGGTGGCCGACCAGCTCGCCGTCCCGCGGGGTCTCGTACGGCGGCAGGGTCGGAGAGAGGCGCGAAACCTCGATCGAGGTGCCGTGGCGGGCCGAGACGGCTTCCAGACGGCCGGCCATGTCGGCGCAGATCCGGTCGTGGTCCATGCCGGGGAGGGAGCGCAGGTCGATCTGTAGCCGGGCTGTCTCGCAGATGCGGTTCGGGCTGTCGCCGGCGTGCAGGCAGCCGAGGTTGAGGGTGGGCACCGCCACCTCGAACGCCGGGTTCGTGTAGACGTCGGCCAGCTCCCGCCGGAAGGCGATGAGTTCGCCCATCACCCCGTGCATGGCGTCGAGGGCGCTGTTGCCCCGGGCCGGGTTGGACGAGTGGCCGGACCGCCCGGTGAGCGTGATGGTCATCAGCATGATGCCCTTGTGCGCATGCACGGGCTGCAGGCTCGTGGGTTCGCCGATTACCGCGGCGCGGGCGAGGGGTCGGCCGATGGACTCCAGATAGCGCGCGCCGG
>JAPPHP010000466.1 GCA_028821035.1 Gammaproteobacteria bacterium
GGTAGAGGTTCACCGAGTACTTGTGGAGCTGGCCCACGGAGTAGCTCATGTTGAACAGCGGCAGCAGGCCCGCGGCATGCCAGGTCGAACCGGAGGTCAGCTCCCTGCGCTCAATGAGCACCGAGTCCGCCCAGCCCTTGCGGGCCAGGTGAAAGAGGGTCGCGACGCCGACGACGCCGCCTCCGATCACCACCGCGCGCGCGTGCTGCGTCATGGTCGTCCCTCGGCCAAAGCCTCCCGCGGGGGACTGTACCAGCGCCACATCTCGGTTCCGGCGGCGCAGTCGACGTTCGGTGCGCCGCGGCCGGCACGCCGGTCGGGATCCCACACCGTGCGCGTGTCGATCCCGAACCGCGTCATGCCGGAAGCGTCGCGGACGCCGCCGTGCAGGTGGGCGGCGGAGAAGGCCAGCAACTGCCCCGGGGCCATGGACACCGGCATCGCCGGCGTCGGCGGCGCTTCCCCGGCGACGGGCAACAGGGGGTAGTCGCGGGAGGCGCCCTCACGGAACGCCTCGAAGCTCCAGTCGCCGCTGTCGTTGGGGACGGGGCGGCGGAAGGCGTCGGGCCAGAGGAGCATGGTCCGCGTTTCGCTGAGCGGAAAGAGGGGGAGCCACCAGTTGACCTGGGCGGCGATGCCGGACCCCCAGGTATCGCGATGCGGCGGGAGGACCTGCAGCCGCGGGTGGTCTACATCCGTGCGCGAGGGGACGGCGCGCAACCGGATGCGGTCGAGCCAGGCGTCCTCCGGGTGATAGCCGACCGTGGCGAGGGTGTCCCGCCAGTGCCGGGCCACTTCCGCGTCCGTGCCGACGACGTTGCGCGCCTTGAGCGCGAGGCGCCGAAAAGCGGCGGCCGAGAGACCGTTCTCCGCGTGGACGGGATCGTCCGTGCCGAAAACGCGCTCGAGGATGGCGCGCCCCCGGCCGACGAGGAGCGACACGGCAGGCAGGTCTTCGAACAGCACGAGCCGGCCGTCGAACAGGGTCTCGCTGAGCGTCCGCGGCGGCGTCCCCCGAGCCCAGGGTTCCAGCCGGGCACCGGGGGGCATGTCAGGAGAGTCCCGTGACCCGTCCGGAGGCGTCCACCCCGATATCCAGTGCGGCCGGCCGGCGCGGCAGGCCGGGCATGGTCACGATGTCCCCGCAGAGCGCCACCACGAACCCCGCTCCCGCGCACAGCCGGGCCTCGCGCACGGTCAGCGTGTGGCCGGCGGGAGCGCCCGCGACGTGCGGGTCCGTGGAGAAGCTGTACTGGGTCTTGGCGATGCACACCGGCAGACGCCCGTACCCCAGGCGTTCGAAACGCTCGAGCCGGTCCGCCGCCGAGGGGTCCAGCGACACTGCACCCGCGCCGTAGATGCGCTTCGCAACCGTCTCGATCTTCTTCCGCAGCGGCATGTCGTCGCCGTAGAGGGGATTGGCCGGTTCCGGCTGCGCCACCCCGTCCAGCACCAGGCGCGCAAGGGCCGTGGCGCCCGCGCCGCCATCCGCCCAGTGGGTGGCGACGCCCGACGTGACGCCGCACTCCCGGGCGATCTCCTCGATCGCCGCCAGTTCCTCGGCCGTGTCGCCGGTGAAGCGGTTCACCGCAACCACCGGTCGCAGTCCGAAGCGTCGCAGGTTCTCGATGTGACGAACGAGGTTCGGCGCCCCGGCGCGGACGGCCTCGGCGTTCGCCTTCGCGAGGTCCGCCGGAGACACCCCGCCGTGCCGCTTCAACGCGCGGACGGTGCATACGAGCACGACCGCGTCCGGCCAGACGCCGGACTGCCGGCACTTGATGTCGAGGAACTTCTCGGCCCCGAGGTCGGCGCCGAAACCCGCCTCGGTGACGACCACTTGCGAGCACGCGAGCGCGGCGCGCGTGGCGACGACGGAGCTGCACCCGTGGGCGATGTTGGCGAAGGGACCTCCGTGGACGAAGGCCGGGCTGCCTTCCAGCGTCTGCACGAGGTTCGGCTGCAGCGCATCGTTCAGCACGGCCGCCATGGCTCCGTCGACGCCGAGGTCGCGGGCGGTGACCGGGCCGCCGCCGCGCGTCTGCGCCACGACTATCGACCCGAGACGGCGCCGCAGGTCGGCCTGGTCGTGCGCCAGGCAGAGTACGGCCATGACCTCGGAGGCCGCGGTGATGTCGAAGCCGCCCGGGCGCCGGGTACCGTCGCGGAGACGGAACTCCACGTCGCGCAGTGCGCGGTCGTTGAGGTCCATGACGCGGCTCCAGGAGATCGTCTCCGGGTCGATGTCGAGTTCGTTCCGCCAGTGGACGTGGTTGTCGAGCACGGCGGCGAGCAGGTTGTTCGCGGCCGACACGGCGTGCATGTCCCCGTTGAAGTGGAGGTTGATGTCGGCCGCCGGCACGACCTGCGCGCGCCCGCCGCCGGTCGCGCCGCCCTTCCTGCCGAAGCAGGGACCGAGGGACGGTTCGCGCAGGCAGGCGGTGGCGCGTACCCCGAGCCGGTTCAGGGCGTCCGTCAGGCCGATGCTGGTGGTGGTCTTGCCTTCGCCGGAGGGGGTCGGCGAGACGGCGGTGACCAGGACCAGCTTGCCGCGCGGCTCGGGCAGTCCTGCGAGGGAAAGCTTGGCCTTGTGGTGACCGTAGGGCGTCATCATCTCCGGGGCCACGCCGAGCCGCTCCCGGGCCACGTCGACGATGGGTTGGACGCCTGCCGGCGTTCCGCGCAAGCGGGGGGCCGGGGCCCCCGCGCCCGTGGGCGGCCCCGTCCTTGCCCGGTCGGTGGCGCTGCCGTCCTGCAGCCCTCGCAGCCAGCGTGCCGTGGCGGGCAATCCGCCGAAGGTAAAGACGTGAATGCCCGCGAAACCGGCACTGCCCGGCGCGTTCCGGTACTCGGCCACCGTGCGCCCCGCC
>JAPPHP010000390.1 GCA_028821035.1 Gammaproteobacteria bacterium
ACTACTTCTTCGTGCTCGCGCGCACGATCGCGCGGGAGGACGGCGTCGAGGAAGTCCTCTGGGAGCCGTTGTAGAAGACGCCCTTGCGGGTCCAGGGCGGGGGATGATCGCCGTCCGTTACAGCACCAGCCTCCGGATGTCGCCGAGCAGGCGCGTCAGCGCGACGACGAAGTTCCCGCCCTCGACGCCGTTGAGTGCCCTGTGATCGTAGGAGAGCGACAGGGGCAGCATGGCGCGCGGCTCGAAGGCGGCGCCGTTCCACCGGGGTTTCGTGTCGAGCCGCCCGACGCCCAGGATGGCGACTTCCGGCGCGTTCACGATCGGCGTGAAGCCGGTGCCGCCCTGGCGTCCCAGGCTCGAAACGGTGAAGCAGCCGCCGCTCAACTGGTCGGGCGTCAGCCGCCCATTGCGCGCGAGTTCGGACAGCTCGGCGATCTCGGCGGCGAGCGCCCAGACGCCTTTCCTGTCCACGTCGCGCAGCACCGGGACGACCAGGCCGTCGTCCGTGTCCACGGCGAAGCCGATGTGGCGGTAGTGCTTGAGGATGAGCCCGTCCACGGCCGGATTGAGGGAGGCGCAGAACCGCGGGAAAGCCCCGAGGTTCTCCGCGCAGGCCTTCACGACGAAGGGCAGGAGCGTGAGCTTGACGCCCCGGGCCTGGGCTTGGTCCGCCAACGAGCGGCGGAAGCCGTCGAGATCGGTGACGTCCGCCTCGTCGTGCTGGGTGACGTGGACGACGTTCAGCCAGCTCCGGTGCAGGTTGCGGGCGCCCCGGTTGCGGATGCGCGTGAGCGGGACCTCTTCCACGGGCCCGAACTTCGAGAAGTCGATCGCGGGCAACGCCGTGGAAGCGGGAGTGGCTCCGCCCGCCATCGCCGTCTTCACGAAGGCCTTGACATCGTCCTTGAGGATCCGCCCGCGGGGTCCGGAACCCCGGACGCCGTCGAGGCCGACACCGAGTTCCCTGGCGAGACGGCGGACCGCGGGGCCGGCGTACACGCTCGCGCCGTCGGCGGCCCCATCGACTTGAGACCGCGGCGCCGGAGGTTCCGCCGGCGCCGCCGGTGGGGGTTTCGGAGGTACGCTTTCCGCTGCGGGCGGCGGCTCCGTTGCCGCTTCGTCGCTCGACGCCTCCCGGGTCACCTCCAGCACGGCGACGACATGACCGGAGTTGACCACGTCGCCGAGTTCCACCCTGATCTCCGCCACGGTGCCCGCGAACGGCGACGGGACTTCCATCGAGGCCTTGTCGGACTCGATGACGATGAGCGCACCGTCGACTTCGATGCTGTCGCCTGGCCCGACGCAGAGTTCGATGACCTCGACGTCCTCGGCGTCGCCGATGTCCGGAATCACTACCTCTCGCGCGGTCACGTGTACCTCGGGTTCGGCTTGTCCGCGTGAATGCCCAGGTCTTGCATGGCCTCCGCGACCCGGGCCTCGGGAAACACCTGGCGCCGCGCGAGCTGCTCGAGGGCGGCAAGGGTCACGAACTTCTCGTCCACCTCGAAGAAGTGCCGGAGCTTGGCGCGGGTGTCGCTGCGGCCGAAGCCGTCAGTGCCCAGCACGCGGTAGGGCGCGTTGAAGTGGCCCCGGATGGACTCTGCCTGGGTGCGGATGTAGTCGGTGGAAGCCACCACGGGAACCTCCCCGTCGAGGCAGCACGCGACGTGACTGCGCCTTGATTCCTCGCCGGGATGCAGCAGGTTCCAGCGCTCGGCGTCGGCCCCGTCCCGTGCGAGCTCCGTGAAACTCGTGACGCTCCAGACCTCGCTGGCGACGTCGTACTCCTCGTGCAGGCGTTCCGCCGCCGCGAGCACTTCGCGGAGGATGACCCCGCTGCCGAGGAGGCGCACGCGCCGCGGTCCCTCGTCCTCGAACGCTCCGCAGGTGCGCAGGCGGTACATGCCCCTGAGGATGCCCGGGGCCGCGCCCTCGGGCATGGCCGGCTGCACGTAGTTCTCGTTCATCAGCGTGATGTAGAAGAAGACGCGCTCGCGCTCCGCGTACATGCGCCGGAGCCCTTCGTGCACGATGACCGCCAGTTCGTACGCGTAGCAGGGATCGTAGGCGACGCAGTTCGGAATCGTGGACGCCAGCACGTGGCTGTGGCCGTCCTGGTGCTGCAGGCCCTCGCCGTTCAGGGTGGTCCTGCCCGCGGTCGCCCCGAGCAGGAAACCGCGGGCCTGCGTGTCCCCCGCAGCCCAGGCGAGGTCGCCGACGCGCTGGAAGCCGAACATCGAGTAGAAGATGTAGAACGGGATCAGCGTGTAGCGGTGGGTGCTGTAGGACGTCGCGGCCGCGAGCCACGCGGAGAAGGCGCCGGCCTCGTTGATGCCTTCCTCCAGGACCTGCCCGTCCAGGGACTCCCGGTAGGACGCGATCTCGCCGTAGTCCTCCGGCTGGTAGAGCTGTCCCTCCGACGAGTAGATGCCGAGCTGGCGGAACATGCCCTCCATTCCGAACGTGCGCGCCTCGTCCGGAACGATCGGCACGACCCGGTCGCCGATCGCCTTGTCGCGGGCGAGGGTGGACAGCATGCGCACGAACGCCATCGTCGTGGACACCGAACGTTTCCCGCTGCCCTTCAGGTGCGCCTCGAAAACGTCGATCCCGGGCACGTCGATGTCGGCCGTGTCGACCATGCGCGCCGGCAGGGGCCCCCCGAGCTGCTCCCGCTGCCGTTTCAGGTACAGGGTCTCCGGGGCGTCCTCGGCGGGACGGTAGTAGGGCACGCTCGCCAGCTCTTCGTCGGTCAGCGGCACATCGAAACGGTCGCGGAAGTGCTTCAGGTCCTCGAGGTCGAGCTTCTTGACCTGGTGCGTCGTGTTCTCGGACTCGCCGGCGTCGCCCATG
>JAPPHP010000004.1 GCA_028821035.1 Gammaproteobacteria bacterium
CTCACGACGATCGTGATCGGCATGGCCGGCGCCGTCATCGGTGGCTTCGTGGGCGTTCAGCTCGGCCTCGGCGGGGTGGACGGATTCGACGTCAAGAGCCTGTTTCTCGCCACCGGGGGATCGATATTGCTACTCCTGGGCTACCGGGCGCTGCAGGGCAGGAAGGGTTGACGCGCGGCGTCAGCTGGTAGCGGCGGCCGGATGGGACGGGGAGCGGTACGACCATAGCCCGCTGCCGAAGGCCCCGGCCAGGAAGATCGCAAGGGACACCGGGATACCAGGCAGCAGCGCCGTGAGCGGATCGGTGGCCTGGACGACCTGTCCGAGGAGGGCGGCGGACACCGGTGCCCCGACCATGAAGCTGAACAGGAGGATCGCGAGCACCTGCGCGCGGACCGCCGCCGGGGCAAGTTCCTGGACCGTCGTTCTCACCAGGGTCGACGTGCCGCCCATGTTGAGCCCCCAGGCGAACACGAGCACGAAGAACAGCCAGACCGGAGGCTTCACGAACAGCAGGACCAGTATGACGATGCGGGTCAGCTGCAGGACCGAGAACAGGCGGCCCGGGCGCAGCAGCGGCATGGCGAAGAACAGCACGACGTTGGACCCGATGCTGCCAATGGTGAAGGCGATGAACATGTTCGCCAGGAATGCCGCATCGCCGTTGTATACCTCCGTGACGACGAAGGGCATGGCGATCGTGTAGGCACCGGCGTTGAAGAGCGAGGAGAGGAAGTTCAGGCCGATGATGTTGCGTACGAGCCGGAGCCGTCGCAGGGCCGCGAACCCGGCGAACAACCGCGGCGGCCCGGCGAGCTGGGCCGGCTGCGCCGGGAGCCGCCACAGCGCGGCGATGCCGACGGCGAACAGCGCCGCTTCGATCGCGAGCACGCGTCCGAGGCCGAGCGTCCGGACTTGGCCGCCCACGGCGAAACCGCCGATCCCCACCAGTGAGGTGACCACGGTCGCGACGACGATCGTGCGCTGGATGTCGATGCGGGTGATCCGGCTCAGCATCGCCTGCCGGGCGGGGTCGGAAAGCGACTGCAGGGTCGACATGGCCATGCCGAAGCACACCACCAGCCAGAACGCCGGTGTCGCGCCGCCCATGAGCAGCGGAGGGAAGCAGGCCACGACGCTCAGCCCAATCAGGAGCCTGCGCGCATCGGTGCGGTCCGCGAGCAGGCCCCCGGCGAGCAGGGCCGCGATGGGCGGCAGCTCGATCAGCACGCGGCTCAGGCTGTACTGCGCGGGGTTGGTCTCGAGGATGCCGAGCAGCATCCACGGGACGAGAATGCCCTGCAGGCTCATGCCGCCGAGCCACAGGCTCGAACTGGCCAGGTACCAGGGGAAGGCCGAGCGGGGCGGCGGGACGTCGGACATCCGGCGCATCTTAAGCGGTGGCGTCGGCCGCCGGGCTCCCGTTGCATGACGGCGCCCCCGACCGCACCCCGGCGGGGGACGGCGCCATACCCCGCCCACACCCATCCGCGCACGGGGAAGACAGCGGGCTCGTGGAAGGAAGCGTCGGCGCTCGCGCGTCTCGGCGCCCCGATGGCGGCCACGCAGTTCTTCATCATGGCGATGGGCTTCATGGACACCGCGATGGCGGGGCACTATGCGTCGGCGCACCTCGCCGGAGTGGCCGTCGGCGGCAACGTGTTGTGGCCGGTGTACCTGCTGTTCATGGGATGCACGATGTCGGTCACCCCCATCGCGGCGCAACTCGTCGGCGGCGGCCGCGTGCAGCAGGTCGGCGCAGTCGTGCGCCAGGCCCTGGTCGTCGCGGCGGTCGCGAGCGCGTTGGGTACGCTCGTGCTGCTCAACGCGCAACCGCTCTTCGCGTTGTTCTCGATCGACCCCGAAGCGGCAGACATCGGTAACCGGTACCTGCGCGCCGCGGCGGTCGGCGTCCCCGCCGGCCTCTGCTACGTCGTCCTGCGGTACGCGTCGGAAGGAGTCGGGCGCACGGTGGGCCCCATGGTCATCGCGGGGCTTGCGCTACTCCTGAACGCCGGGCTCAACTACGCGTTCATCTACGGGAAGTTCGGCGCCCCGGAACTCGGCGGGGAGGGCTGCGGCTGGGCGACGGCCGCGGTCATGTGGTTCGAACTCGCGGCGATACTCGTCCTGTCCAGATTCCGCTACTTCCGGGAAACCGGGCTGTGGCGGCGGGCACCCCGGCGCGGCCGCACGTTCGCGGGCCTCGACTTCCGCGAGATCGGACGGATCCTGCGCATCGGGGTCCCCATCGGACTGACGTCGTTCGTGGGCATGGGCCTGTTCGCCCTCGTCGGCTTCCTCGTCGGCAGTCTCGGGGTCATACCGCTCGCTGCGCACAGCATCGCGATGCACCTGAGCTGGGCAACCTTCGTGCTGCCCATGTCCCTCGGGGCGGCGGCAGGCATCCGTATCGGTTTTCGCGTCGGGGCGGGGGACTATGCGGGGGCCGCCGCCGTCGGACGCGTGGCCTTCGTGATCTCGCTCTGCTATGCAGTGCTGGTAAGCGTCGCCCTGGTGCAACTGCGCGACGGCATCGCCGGCATCTACAGCGGCGACGTTGCCGTGACGCAACTCGCTGCTGCGCTGATCCTGATCATCGCGGTCTACCAGGTCTTCGACGACGTACAGGGCACGCTCGCGGGGGCGCTCCGGGGCTACAAGGACACCCGGGCCCCGATGGTGTACTCGATCGTCGGTTACTGGGTGTTCGCCCTGCCGCTCGGCGCGGCCCTGGGCTTCGGCTGGGGGCGCGGCTGGGGCGTGGCGCGCCGCCGCGACTAACAGCCCGGGGGCGGCCGCGCCGACGCGGCCGCACCGGGGAAAGAGCTGTTTCGAGTGGGCCGAGC
>JAPPHP010000160.1 GCA_028821035.1 Gammaproteobacteria bacterium
CGGTTTCGTTGAGTCCGACCCACCCGGGCAACCAGTTGAGTGCGTCCAGCTCCACGAAGTCGGCGTCGAGCGCCAGGGCCAGCCGCTGGGCAAGCGTGCTCTTCCCGGAGTTGCTGTTGCCGATGACGTGGACGCGGCGGCCGATCGATTGCATGTTGCGCGCTGGGGTGAGAAAACGGCCGCGGCCGGGTCGACCGGGGCGACGCGCGAGCTTACTGTCGGACGGCGTGCCGGTAAACGGCAACCGACGCAATGGGGGAAGGAGAGTGACGCAATCAAGCATCACGTTCATGAGTGCCGTGCCGCCGTGGGAGTGCGACGCGGTCGACCACTTCACGGTCGGCTACTACTTCCAGAAGCTCGAGTACGCGACGGCGTCGGCGTTGGCGGCCTGCGGACTCGACGCCACCGACCCGGAAGCGCCGCGGATGACCCGCTGCCAGGCGCGCTTCGACGCGGAGTTGCGCAAGGGCGACGTCTACCGCATCGAGACCGTGCAACTGGGGCCGGACACGCTCGGACACGTTCTGGTGAACGCCGAGACGCAGGCGGTGTGCACGCGCTTCCACCAGGCGCTCTCTGGGATCATGCCCGTCCTGCCCATGCCGCCGGGCGAGGACAGGGGTGTCGACGTCGCCTGGGGATGGGTCGAGGGTGACGGGACGGCCGGGGAAGAGACCCGCTCCCCGCACGGGTCCTGGCTCGACACGGGACGGGACGTCGTCACGCCGGCCGACCTTGGACTCGCCGGCCGCATGAGCGCGCACGGCTGTGTCCTGCGCTTCTCCGCGGCGGGCGAACACCTGCGCACCCGCATCGGCATGACCCCGAGCTACGCGCGCGAGCACGACGTCGGCTTCTCGACCGTGCGCTTCGACTTCCGCCACGGAGCCGATACGGCGGTCGGCGCCCCGCTCCTGACGCGGTCGTGCGTCACCCACGTCGGCCGCACGTCGCTGGCCATCGAGCATCGCCTGTCCCGCGTCGCGGACGGTGCGGAGGTGGCCCGGTTGACCCAGGTCGGCGTGCACCTCGACAAGGCCCGGCGGCGCCCCGCACCCTGGCCGGATGCGATCGTCGAGACGGCCCGGGAGCTTCTGCGGTAGCGCCCGGCGAACCCGGCCTCGTCAGACGCTCACTCTGGCGATCGGCGCCCTCCCGGCGGCAATGTGGTGAAATCCACGGCTTGCCGAATGTTTGTGGGCGCGCGAGGACGCGGATGGCAGCGAAGGAACCGGTACCGATCAAGCACCCGCCGGACGAGAAACTGGCCGCGCTCTATGGCCGGGTCGTGGAACTGGCGATGCGCCTTCCCGGCGTGGTGGAGAGCAGGAGCTACGGAACCCCGGCGATCAAGGTGAAGCGGCGCCTGCTGGCGCGGCTCCGGTCGGAGGCGGAGGGCGGGCTCGCCATCCAGTGCGACTTCATGGAGCGGGAGATGCTCCTGCAGGCCGCGCCGGAGACCTTCTACATCACGGACCACTACGCGGACTATCCGATGGTGCTGGTCAACCTGGAAACCGTGCGCTGGGAAGCGATGCCCGGAATCCTCGAACATGGCTGGCGGCAGGTGGCCACCCCGGCGCTGGTGAAGGAGCTCGAAGCGTCTTCGGAGGTGACGCCTGACAAGGTCCGCTCCGGGTAATGGGGGAACCCCGAGGCGCGTCAAGCCGGCCGGTTCGTTCTACAATCAATGACATCGACAGGTCCGCGTTGAGCCGTCCGACGCGTGGACCGCGCGAACGGAGGCCGACCGTGCCGATCCACTACGTCCTGATCGACTACGAGAACGTACAGCCGAAGAACCTGGCCGCGTTAAAGGACGACGCGAAGGGCCGCGCGTTTCGCGTTATCGTGTTCGTTGGCGCCACCCAGACCAAGATCCCGAAGGACCTCGTGTTCGAGATGCAGTCCTTCGGGAGCGACGCGGACTACATCGAGATCTCGGGGAGCGGCAAGAACGCCCTCGACTTCCACATCGCCTACTACCTGGGCAAGCTCGCGCAGCCCGGCTCGGACGACCACTTCCACCTGGTCTCCAGGGACACCGGTTTCGACCCCCTCATCAGGCACCTGCAGGCAAGCGGCATCCACGTGGAGCGGAGGAAGGGGCTGTTCGAGATTCCATGGCTCGCTGTTGCGGAGACGGACTCCTTCGCGGAGCAGATCGAAAAGGTGGTGCAGAACTTCGACCTGCAGGGCAAGTCCCGGCCGCGCAAGGTGCGCACGGTGAAGACCACGATCAACAACCTGTTCGGGAAGGGCCTGTCCGACGAGCAGCTCGAGGCGCTCGTGACGGGGCTGAAGGGGCGCAAGTACATCGCGGTCGAGGGGGAGAGGGTGAAGTACAACCCGTGAAGATCAGCCGGCTCACCACGACTCCGCTGACCCTCGGGAAGAGCCTGCTCCGTATCGAGACGGACGCCGGCGTCGAAGGCTGGGCCGAGGTCCCGGGACGCAACAACCGCGTCTTCGACGGCTACCTGGAAGGCGTCATCGCCCCCGTCCTCGTCGGGGAGGATCCGCGCCTGATCGACCGCCACTGGGAGACCTTGGCGCTCGGGCGGGACGAACGCTTCTTCAGGCTCCCCGGCTGGGTGGTGGGCGTCGTCGACGTGGCGCTCTGGGATCTCCTCGGCAAGGACACGGGGCTTCCGGTGCACACGCTCATGGGCGGCGCCCGGCGCAGAACGATCCCGCTCTACTGGAGCACGGGGTCAGGCTGGCGCATGCAGCCCGAGGAGATGCTGGCGCTGGTGCGGGACGGGTGGGAGCGCGGCTTCCGCGCCTTCAAGATCCGCATGGACTGGCGCGGCTGGCGGCAGGACATCGATCCCGAGAAGG
>JAPPHP010000235.1 GCA_028821035.1 Gammaproteobacteria bacterium
TTATGCCACGCGGGTTCTTCGAGCGGTATCTGCCAAAGGCCGACTCGATCCGCGAGCGGCCGCTGCTGCGACCGATAAGACATCTCCTACACGAACCGGCGCTGTGGCACCTGCACCGCGGCTCGGTGGGCAACGCGTGCTTCGTCGGGATGTTCTGCGCCTTCGTCCCGTTTCCCGGCCAGACCGTCCTCGCCGCCGCCATGGCCCTCGCGCTGCGCTGCAACCTGCCGATCGTCCTTGCGCTCGTGCAGGTCACCAATCCCATCACGCTGCCGCCGATGTTCTTCTTCGCCTATCGGCTCGGTGCGTGGCTGCTCGGCGTCGAGGTGACGGTCAGCGAGTTCGAGCTGTCCTGGGACTGGTTCCAGGGAAACCTGCGCCAGCTCTGGCAGCCGCTCCTCCTCGGCAGCCTGGTCTGCGGCTGGGTGAGCGGCGTCACGCTGATGCTGACCGCCCGCCTGCTGTGGCGACTGCACGTGATCCGCAGGTGGCGGGAGCGCCGCGCGCGCAGGAGAGCCCGCGCGGCCGCGTGACGGCGTCGGTCGATGTCAGGCCGCGTGGAGCGCGGGCGCCGGGTTCTCGGCCACCGCCTTCAGCGCCGGGCGCAACACCGCGAGGAAGCACAGCCCGAGCGACAGCCCCGCGATGAGGGCGAGATCCGTACCGACCACCTCGGCCGGCAGTTCGTCGTACGGCGTGCCGTCCAGGATGCTGCCGCCGAGCACGCCCGACAGCGCGCCGGCGACCGGTCCCGCGTTCCAGGCCAGCAACACGCCGGCCGCCAGCCCGACGGCGACGCCGACCACGGCCACCGCGAATCCCTGTACGAGAAAGACCTGGACCAGGAAGCGGGTCGGCGCCCCCATCGTCTCGAGCATCGCGATGTCGGCGCGCTTGTCGTTCACGAGCATGGTCTGCCCCGACACCATGTTGAACGCCGCGATCGCGATGACCAGCGCGAGGAAGACGAACATCAGCGTCTTCTCCAGCCGCACCGCGCGGAACAGGTCCCCGTAACGGTCGGTCCAGAGCCGCAGGCCCCAGTCCGCCGGCAGGCCGTCTCGCAGGGTGCCCGCCACCGCTCCGACCCGCATCGGGTCGGCAAGCTGCATCCGCCAGCCCGAGACGCCGGCCGCCCCGATGCCGCGCTCCGCCACGTCGGCGAGGTCTATCACCGCGAGCGAGTAGTCCGGCTGCGCGCCCACCTCGAACGTGCCGCGCAGCGTGAACCGCTCGACGCGGGGCTCGATCGTGGAGCCGCGCGGCAACGTGACCACCAGCACGACGGGATCGCCGGGTGCCGCACCGAGCAACGCCGCCAACGGAGCCCCGAGCAGCACACCACCGCCGTGGCGCAGGTCGTCGACCGATCCCTCGATCATGCGCCGCGCCACGAGGTCCAGGCTCCCGGCGGCCGCCGCGTCGACGCCGTACAGGAGGAGCGGCTGCACGCTTCCGCGCACGCCGACCACCGCGGAACCGGCGAAGAACCGATGCGTCGCGAGGACCTCGGCCGGCGCGGACGGCGGCGCGGCCCATGCGCCGTCCGGCGGAATCGCCAGCACGTGCGGCACGACGCCCAGGAGCCGCGTGCGCAACTCCCGGTCGAAGCCGTTCATCACGCTGGCCACCACCGTCAGGAGGACGACGCCGGCGGTCAGACCGGCGAACGACGCCCAGTTGATGAACCAGGCGTGCGGGTTGCGGCGCGAAGCGAGATAGCGCCCCGCCATCCAGAGCACGTTGGCCGCGTTCACGACCGCAGCCGCCCGTCGTCGAGGGAGACCGTGCGGTCCATCCGGCCCGCGAGTCCTTCGTCGTGAGTGACGACGACGAACGCCGTCTCCGTGCCGGCCGCCAGCGCGTCCATCGCGGCGAGCACCTGCGCCGCGCTCTCGCGGTCGAGATTGCCCGTGGGTTCGTCGGCCAGCACCACCCCCGGCCTCCCGGACAGCGCGCGGGCGATCGCGACGCGCTGCCGCTCGCCCCCGGACAGCTCGTGCGGCCGATGCGCGGCGCGTTCCTCGAGGCCCACCGCCGCCAGCAGCGCCCGGGCATCCGCCGCCACGCGCCGCATCGGCTCCCCGGTCACGAGGCGCGGCATGGCGACGTTCTCGAGCGCCGTGAACTCCGGCAGCAGGTGATGCAACTGGTAGACGAACCCCATGTGCGCGTTGCGCAGCGCCGCCCGCCGCGCGGGACTCGCCCCCGTGATCTCCTCGCCGAACACGTGCACGCGGCCCTCATCGGGGTCCAGCAGTCCCGCGAGCACGTGCAGGAGCGTGCTCTTGCCGGAACCCGAGCGGCCGACCACGGCGAGCCGCTCCCCGGCCGTCACGGCGAGGTCCACGCCGCCGAGCACCGGTATCCGGGTCGCGCCCTGCACGTACGACTTGACCAGCCCCCTGCACGAAAGCGGCGCCGGATCACTCATGACGAAGCACCTCGGCCGGCTGCACCCGGCTCGCCCGCCACGCCGGGAACAGGGTCGCGACGGCGCCGAGGCCGAGCGCGGTCACCGCGACGCGCGCGACATCGGCCGCCGCGAACTCGACCGGCAGGTGGTGCACGAAGTACTCGCCCATCAACTCGATCCCGGTGGCGGCCTCGAGCCACGCGTAGCCGTCCTCCGTCAGGGCGCCCAGCGCCAGGCCGAGCAGCAGTCCGAGCGCCACGCCCAGCGCGCTGATGGCCACGCCCAGGACCACGAAGGCGACCACGACGAGCGCCGTGCGCCCGCCCATCGTACGCAGGATGGCGACGTCGGAACGGCGTTCGTTCACGATCATGACGAGGCTCGACACCAGGTTGAAGGCCGCCACGGCGACGAGCAG
>JAPPHP010000130.1 GCA_028821035.1 Gammaproteobacteria bacterium
CGGCATCGAGGTCTTCCAGCAGGCGGCGGCTCTGCGCGTTGCGGTAGCGCGGTCGATTCGCCGTGATGCGCGCCACGTGGTTTCCGACTTCGTAGAGGACGTCGCTCATGGCCCGCAGTTTGTCGGAGGCGCCGCACCGGGGGCAAGTGCGCCGTCCGCCCTCAGCGGCCGGCCGCGGCCTTCCTGTACTCGCCTTCGCCGGTGATTCCGCGCTCGACCAGCGCCTCGTACTCGGACCGCGTCATCGCGAGAAAGCGCTGGAACACCTCGAAGGAGTGTTCCCCGAGACACGGCGCCGGGCGCGTGACCCCGCCGGGCGTGCGGCCGAGGACGGCCGGCAGGCCGCTCTGCCACAGCGGGCCCGTTTCCGGGTGGTGCACTTCGACCACCTGACCCCGCTCCCGCAGTGCCGCCTCACCGGCGATCTCGTCCGCCGCGCGCACCGCCGCGGCGGGTACGCCGGCTTCGCAGAGCGCCCGTTCGAGTTCGTCCCGGTCCCGCCCGGCGACCGCCGCCCCCACGGCGGCGTCCACAGCGTCCTCGTGCATCTTGCGGCTGGCCTGGTCCGGCCAGGAACCGTCCGGCAATCCGAGCACGACCCGGCATGCTTGCCACTGCGCGTCGGTCTCGGCCGCGATGGCGATCCAGCGGTCCTCCCCGGACACCCGGTAGACGCCGTGCGGCGCATGGAGGGGATGCCGGTTGCCCACAGGGCCGCGCACGCGGCCGGCGGTCTCGAACTCGAGCCACGCGTCTCCGATGAACGTGAAGTTCGCTTCCTGCATCGAGAGGTCGATGTACTGCCCCTCGCCGGTGCGGTCGCGGTGCAGGAGCGCCGTAGCGATCGCTCCGAAGCCATACATCCCCGCGACGGGGTCCGGGTACATCTGCCCGGAGTTCTGCGGCATTTCTCCCTCGTAGCCGAGCAGGGACGACATGCCCGAGGACGGCTCGATCGTGCCCCCGATCCCGGGAACGTTGGCCCACGGCCCGGTGCCGCCGTACGCGGACAGGCTCGCCATCACCAGGTCCGGGCGGACGGCGCACAGGGCGTCATAGTCGATCCCCAGGTTACCCATGACCCGGGGCGAGAAGTTCTCCGCGACGAAGTCCACGTGCGGAACGAGGCCCTTGAAGAGCGCGACACCGTCCGGTTCGGAGAGGTCCAGCGTGATGGCCAGCTTGTTCAGGTTCACGGAGTTGTACATGGGGCTGCAGTTCCAGGGCCGACGCGCCGTCGGGACTTCCTGGAGCAGCTTCGGGACGGGATTGGAGAAGCCGCCGCGCCAGCTGTCGATGCGCGTGCGGCCCTCGACCTGGATGACCTCCGCCCCGAGGAGGGCGAGCAGTTCGGTCGCATAGGTCCCCGCCCACGCCTGGGTCAGGACGAGGCCGCGAAAGCCGTCGAGCGGTCCCTTGCCGGACGCCGCAAACGCGCCCCGGCCTTACCGCGATCGCTTCACGGCGTCCGAAGTCGCCACGATCGGCGCCTGCTTCTCCCATCTCGCGACGGAGGGACCAGCCGCTCCGGCCCATCCGCGCCGGCGGCCCCGGGAACCGCGTTCCCTCCGGGGACCGCACGAAGAAGCCGCGGCCTTCGAACTGTGGATTGCTTGCCATCTCGTCCATGCGGAACACGGGGCCGGCGATCACGCGTTCGTCCGCCAGGGCGTCGAACAGCGCCTGCCGGCTCCATGCCGCCATCCGCTCCTGGACGCGGTCGACGAAACGGTCCTTGAACTTGTGCCGCAGGCCGGGCTGCTGCAGCTCCTCGTCCTCCGCGAGATCCGGCAGGCCGAGCACCTGCATCGCGCGGATCCAGAAGTGCGGACGCGAGATCGGCAGGGCGAAGTGTCCGTCACGCACGGGGACCGGACCCTCGTTCATGTCCACCTTCTCCCGCCGGGACCAGACGAAGCCGGCGGTCTGCACGCGCAGCGGGGCCGGCGCGAAGGTGGACACGAGGGTCTCGAACTCGGAGATGTCGATGAGTTGTCCGCCGCTCTCGTTGGCGAGCCGCTCGATCAGCGCGCACACCACCGTGCCCCAGGCCACGGTCCCGGCCTGGAAGGACGCCTGGTAGCCGCTGCCCTTGAGCGGCGGCCGGCCCGCGAGCCCGTTGACGGAAGCCCAACCCGAGCGGGCCGCGGCCGTCAGGTCGTTCCCGGGGGAGTCGCGGTAGCGGCCCGTGAGTCCGTGGGGCGTGATCGCGCAGACGATGGCGTGTCCATGTGCGTCCGCAAGTCCCGGGGCGTCGAGGCCGCTCGTCACGATCACGTCCGCCGCGTCGAGCAGCGCCCCTTCGTCCGCCGGGACCGACGCCTTGTTCGCCAGGAAGTACCGGGCCGCGATCGAGCGCCCCGCCGCATCGAACGGGGGATGGCGACGCAGCGGGTGCCCACCCGGAGGCTCTACCGCCAGGACTTCCGCACCGAAGTCGGCAAGCAGCCGCGAGCACCAGGCCGTGGAAGCGCGCGTGCCGAGGTCCACGACACGGATTCCGTCAAGGGTGAGCATCCGGGCGATGATAGCCTGTGCACTCTCGGCGGAACCGATGCGTAAACCCCTGTTGCAGCCAATCCGATGGAGCACGCCGCTCGCGCTCTGCTGCGCCCTGCTCGCCGCCACCCTCGCCCATGCCCGGCCACCCAACATCGTCCTGATCCTCGCCGACGACCTCGGCTACTCCGACATCGGCGCGCACGGCTCGGAGATCCACACGCCCCACATCGACAGCCTCGCCGCCGACGGGCTGCGCTTCACCAGCTTCTACAACATGGCCAAGTGCGAGACCACGCGGGCCGCGC
>JAPPHP010000003.1 GCA_028821035.1 Gammaproteobacteria bacterium
ACCTGCTCTCGGCGGCGGACTGCGTGGTGGCCAACGACTCGGGCCTGATGCACGTCGCCGCGGCACTTGGCCGGCCGGTGATCGCCCTGTTCGGATCCACGTCGCCGGACTTCACGCCGCCGCTCGGCGAGCGGGCGATCGTCCTGCAGGAGCCGCAACCCTGTAGTCCCTGCTTCCAGCGCACGTGCCCGCTCGGGCACCTGCGCTGCCTCGTCGACCTGCCGCCGGCCCGGGTGCTCGGGGAGATCGCCGCGTGCATGTCCTCCTGATCAAGCTGTCGTCCCTCGGCGACATCGTGCACACGCTCCCGGCGGTGGAGGACGCGACGCGACGGGGGATCACCTTCGACTGGGTGGTCGAGGAGGGTTTCGCGGCCGCCCCGGCGCTGCACCGGGGCGTGCGGCGCGTGATCCCGGCGGCCCTGCGCCGCTGGCGCCGGTCCGTCGTCGGAAGCCTGGGGGAGGCCCGCGCGTTTCGGCACGCCCTGCGGCGGGAGCGCTACGGGCTCGCGCTCGATGCGCAGGGTCTCCTGAAGAGCGCCGTCGTGGGACGTTGGTCCCGGTCCGGGGACTATGCCGGCTTCGATCGCGCGAGCGCGCGGGAGTCGGCGGCCGCGGCGCTCTACACGCGTCGCCTCGCGGTGTCGCGAACGGGCCATGCGGTGGACCGGATGCGGGCGCTCTTCGCGGCCGCGTTGGGGTACGAGCGTCCCACGGGCGAACCGGTGTTCGGCCTCGAACAGGGCGGTCAGACGAAGAACACCTGCATTCTCGTCCATGGGACCACCTGGAACACCAAGCACTGGCCCGACCGTTTCTGGACCGCCATCGCGGCGCGCGCGGTCGCCGCTGGGTTGACGCCGGTGCTGCCTTGGCTGTCCGACGCGGAGCGCAGACGGGCGGAGGCGGTCGCCGCCCGCGTGGAAGGCGCGGAGGCGGCGCTTCCCCTGCCCCTGGGGGAGGTCGTCCCGATGCTCGCCGAGGCGTCGGCCGTGGTGGGCGTGGACACGGGCCTGTCGCACCTCGCGGCCGCGCTCGGCCGGCCGACGCTGGTCGTCTACGGCCCGACCGACGTGCGCCTGACCGGTTGTCGGGGGCCGCTGGCGGTGGGTCTGCAGTCCGAGATCGGCTGCTCCCCCTGCCTGTCGCGGACGTGCCGCTATCGCGGTCCGGCGGTGGCGTGGGGCGGCGAACCGGTCGACCCGCCATGCTACGCATCGGTCGACCCGGAGCGCGTCTGGGCGGAGGTGACGAGGCTACGAGCGGGGTCCGGCGCCTGAGAATGCCCCGGCGATCGGGTATAAGGTGCCGCTGCTTCGCAAACCCGACAAGGAGTCGTGTCATGCCCCATCGTCGAACCTTTTCCTGGACCCTGGCCGCCGCACTCACCTTCGCGCTGTCGGCGGGCGCCGACCAGCATCCAACCGTAGACGATCTCGCCTGGATGACCGGGTCGTGGGCGGGCCCGGTCGGCGGAGGAATGACCCTGGAGGAGAACTGGATTCTCCCGGTCGACGGTTCCATGGCTTCGCTGGTCCGGATGACCGGGAATGGCGCGACCTCCATGGTCGAGATGATCGTGATCGAGGAAGAGAACGACAGCCTCGTGCTCCGGCTCCAGCAGTGGGACCCCGGGTTCGTGCCCAGGACCCCGGGCCCGCACACCCTCACGCTGCGGGAACTGGGCGACAACCGCGTGTCCTTCGAAGCGGGCGACGATGCCGCATTCCGCAACCTGACCTATAGTCGGCCGGAGCCCGACACCTTCGTGATCGAAGTGGACATGGGCGGCGGACAGCAGGCGAGAATCGAACTCCAGGCCCGGTGAAGCTCGCGTTCTGCATCTTCAAGTATTTCCCGTACGGCGGCGTCGCGCGTGACCTGGCCGGCATCGCGGAGGAGTGCATCCGCCGCGGCCATTCCGTGCGGGCGTATGCGCTGCGATGGGAGGGAGAGCCGCCGCCGGGCGTAGAGAAGATCGAAGTGCCCGTCCGGGGGATGACCAATCCCGCCCGCTACCGCCGCTTCGCGCGGTGGGTCGGCGAGCACCTGCAGGAGTCGCCGGTCGACCTCGTGGTCGGCTTCAACAAGATGCCGGGCCTCGACGTGTATCTCGCCGGCGACTCGTGTTACGAGGAGAAGGCGCGTCATCAGCGGGGCTGGCACTATCGGCTGCTGCCCCGGTATCGCCATTTCGCGGGTTTCGAGCGGGCCGTGTTCGACGGGGACCGCCCGGTGAAGGTGCTGACGGTGGCGGCGGCGCAACAGCCGACGTTCAAGCGCTACTACGGCACGCCGGACGAACGGTTCTTCCGGTTGCCGCCGGGCCTGGAGCCGGATGAACCCGGCCGAGCGGTCGAAGGTGATGCGTCCGGCTGGCTGCGCGGGGAGTTCGATCTTCCCAGGGGCCACCAGGTGCTGCTCTTCGTCGGGTCCGGGTTCGCGACGAAGGGGCTCGACCGGGCGATTCGCGCGCTCGCGGACCTCGCGAGGGGCGGCAGCGATGCGGTCCTCCTGGTGGTGGGGGACGACAACCGGCGTCCTTTCGAGCGACTGGCGCAACGGGCCGGAGTCCGCGGGTCGTTGCGATTCGCCGGCGGCCGCGGCGACGTGCCGCGCATCCTCCAGGGCGCGGACGCGCTCCTGCTCCCCGCTTACAACGAGGCGGCGGGGGTGGTGATCCTGGAGGCGATGGCGGCCGGCTTGCCCGTCCTCGTCACCGACGTGTGCGGCTTTGCGCCTTACGTGCGGGAGGCCGAGACCGGTATCGTGTCGTCGTCGCCCTTCGACCAGGACCGGTTCAA
>JAPPHP010000117.1 GCA_028821035.1 Gammaproteobacteria bacterium
CCCGGAGCGGAGCGCCCTGCACACCTGGCTCAGCGCCAACAAGCAGAGCGTCGAGGTCGATATCCGCACGGCGCAGGGGCGGGCCTCCACCCTGGCGCTCGCACGCGGCGCCGACCTCGTCCTCGAGGGCGAGAAGCGCGGCACGCTCGCCGGTCTCGGGCTCGGCCTCCACGAGTTCGCCGCCGTGTCGCCCGATGTCGTCATGACGTCCGTCACCTGGTTCGGGCAGTCAGGCCCGTATCGCGACTACGCGGGCTCGGACAGCGTCGTGCAGGCACTCGTGGGACTGGTGCGCGGCGTCGGCGAGCCGGACGATGCGCCCTGCACGCCGTCCGGATACCACGCGCAGATCATCGCCGGACTGACCGCCTCCATCGGTGCGATTGGCCAGGTGGTCGCCCGCGAAATGGGCAACGCGGCCGGGCCCGCCCATCTCGACGCGAGCATCCTCGAAGCGAACCTGTGCTTCACCGATGTCGGCGCCGTCGCCGGGCATAGCCGGCGCCTCACCGGCGTTCGCCGCATGGGCGTCAACCGGTTCCCGCCGACGTATCCGCTCGGCATCTTTCCCTGCCGCGACGGCTGGCTGGGCGTCACGGCGCTTACGCCGGCGCAGTGGCACGCGTTCTGCCGACTCCTCGGCATGGAACACATCGCCGACGAGCCACGCTACCAGACCAGCGTCGGCCGGCTGCGGGACGCGGCCCGGATCGAGCCGCTGATCGTCGAACGGGTCGCCAGCCGCTCCGCGCGCGAACTCTTCGAACGCGGCCAGGAGATGCGCATCCCGCTCGCCTTCGTGCCCACCATGGAGCAGGTCTTCGACGTCGACCAGTTCGTGGAGCGTGGCGCCTTCGCCCCGGTCGAACACCCCGACCAGGGCGCCTACCTGGCGCCGGTCACGCCGTTCCGGCTGTTCGGCACGCCGGCCGCCGCCGGCGGCCTCGCGCCGCGGCTTGGGGCCTCGACACCGGAGCTGCTCGACGGCGATGGAGATGCCACCGATACCGATCCGCCGCGGCCACGTCACGGAGAAGTTCCGTCGACGCCCGGGGTTCGGGAGCGGCTCCTCGCGGGGGTCCGGGTCGTGGACCTCTCGATGGGCTGGGCCGGACCGCTCGCCGCACGGCACCTCGCGGACATGGGCGCCGAAGTCATCAAGGTGGATAGCTGTGCGCGCTTCGACTGGTGGCGCGGCTGGGAGGCCACGCGCCAGTGGATCGACGGCGGCGGCGCGGAGAAGTCCGTGGCGTTCAACACGGTCAACCGGAACAAGCGCGGGATCACCCTCGACCTCGCAAAGCCGCGCGGCAACGCCCTCCTGAAACGGCTCGTGGCCGAGTCGGACGTCGTGGTCGAGAACTACTCCGCGGAGGTACTACCGAAACTGGGGCTCTCCTACGACGTTCTCCGGCAGGTCAACCCGCAACTCGTCATGATCTCGATGCCGGCGTTCGGCACGAACGGACCGTGGCGCGGCTATCGCGCCTACGGCTCCACGGTGGAGCAGGCGTCCGGCCTCCCGCACCTGTCCGGACGCCCGGAGTGGAAACCGACCATGGTGCACGTCGCGTACGGAGACGCCACGGGCGGCCTGAACGGCGCCGCCGCGCTCCTGACGGCGCTACGCCACCGGCAGCGCACCGGGGAGGGCCAGTACCTCGACCTGTCGCAGGCCGAGTGCCTCTTCCCCCTCGGCGCGCACGGCATCCTGGCCCAGTCCGCGACGGGGTCGCCACCGGAACGCCTGGGGAACCGGTCCGCGATACACGCCCCCCACGGCGTCTTTCCGTGCGCCGGGGACGACGAGTGGATCGTCATCCCGGTGCTCGACGAGGAACAGTGGTCGAGGCTGCAGTCGCTCGTCGGCGACGGGCTTGGCAGCTTCGGCGACATCGAAGACCGCCTGCGTCGCGTCGAAGCCCTTGAAGAAGCCCTGTCCGCATGGACGCGGTCGCACGAGCCGCGAGCGCTGATGACGCTCCTGCAGGAGCGCGGCATCCCGGCCGGGCACGTCCGCTCGAGCGTCGAACTCGTCACCGACCCGCACTTGGCCGCGCGGGCGTTCTGGCCGATGCTCGAGCGGGACCACGTCGGAGAACAGCCGCAGCCGTCGCCCCCCTACCGGACGGCTTCCGACCCGTTCGGCATCGAGCGGCCGGCGCCGACGCTCGGCCAGCACAACCACGAGGTGCTCACCACGCGACTCGGACTCGACGATGCCGAGATCGCCGCGCTCGAACGCGAGGGGATCATCGGCACGAAACCCGTCCTCGAGTGACAGGGGCCGCCTACGCCGGCGGCGGCTCCAGGTCAACCAGTCGATGACGCGGCCCCTCCAGATGACGGTCGGCCCATCCCCGCACGTTGTTGTCGTGGGTGAACAGGACCACCTGGGTCTCCTCGGCAATGGCGAGCAGCGTTTCGAGGACCGCCTGCGCTCGGGTCGCGTCGCATCCGCTCAACGCGTCATCGAGCAGCAAGGGACAGGTTTCCTCCGGTCTGGTCAGGTGTCGCGCCAGCGCCAGGCGCAGCAGCAGGTAGACCTGTTCGGCGGTGCCGTGGGAGAGGAGGTCCGCGCTCCGGAAGTGACCGTCGGGACCGCACGCCTCCACGGCGAGCGTCGCGGGATCGACGCGGCAGTCAACGTACCTGCCGCCCGTCACCCGCGGCAGCCACTCGAGCACGGTATCCCGCAGCACCTGGGCGACGTCCCGGTGCACCCGGAGTTCCGCGGTGGCGAGGAAGTCGATGGTGGTCGCGAGCGTCGCGTCGAGCCGTGCGATCTCGCGCTCG
>JAPPHP010000481.1 GCA_028821035.1 Gammaproteobacteria bacterium
CATGTCGCACATCTGGGCGGCCCGGCATCTCGTGCCGCGCATGGCGGCCCGCGGCAGCGGCTATCTCTTCAGCACGGCCTCGGCCGCCGGTCTCCTGACCCAGATCGGCTCGGTCACCTACGCGGTCACCAAGCACGCCGCGGTCGCCCTCGCGGAGTGGATCTCGATCACGCACCACCGGGACGGCATCCGCGTCACGGTGCTCTGCCCCCAGGCGGTGCGCACCGGCATGACCGGCGACGGCCCGGGCGTGGCGGGCGTCGACGGGATGCTCGAACCGGACGTCGTGGCCCAGGTCTGCATCGACGCCATCGCCGAGGAGCGCTTCTTCGCCCTCCCGCACGAGACGGTCAAGGAGTACATGCGCCGCAAGGCCACCGACCCCGACCGGTGGCTCAAGGGCATGCGGCGGTTACAGGAGGTCTACCAGACCGACTGACGCGCGCGGGGTCGCTCCCCGTTTACCCGACCAGCGCTCCGACCGCCCGCCGCGCCATGACCGCGACCAGGTGTGCCCGGTACGCCGCGGACGCGTGCATGTCCGAGTTCAGGTTCCCGTCCGGCACGCTGACGCCGTCGAGCGCCGCGACCGAGAGGCCGCCGCCCAGCGCGGCCTCGAGTTCCGCCGAACGGAAGGCGCACGGTCCCGCGCCCGTCACGCCGACGCGCACCGCGCCGTCGAGTTCCGCGACCATCACGCCCACGATGGCGTAACGCGAGGCAGGGTTCGGGAACTTCGCGTACGCCGCCCGCGCCGGGATCGGGAACTCCACCGAGGTGACGATCTCCCCGGGCTCCAGCGCCGTCTCGAACAGGTCCTGGAAGAAGTCCTCACCCGCGATGTCGCGCCGGTCCGTGTGCACCGTTGCGTTGAGCGCCACCACCGCGGCCGGGTAGTCGGCGGCCGGGTCGCTGTTGGCGATGGAGCCGCCGATGGTCCCCCGGTTGCGCACATGCGCGTCGCCGATGCGGCCGGCGAGGTCCGCGAGCGCCGGTATCGCGCCCCGCACCGCGGCCGACGCGGCCACGTCGGCGTGCGGCGTCATGGCGCCGATCGTGACGGTGTCGCCCACCGTGATGCCGTTCAGCCCCTCGATGCCCGCGAGGTCGACCACGTCCGTGGGCGCCGCGAGCCGTTGCTTCATCGTGGGAATGAGCGTCATGCCGCCGGCGAGGAACACGCCGTCGTCGGCCCCCGAGCGCAACTGCGCCGCCTCGGCGACGCTCGATGCCTTGTGGTAGTTGAAGCGATACATGATCTGTCCCCCTATCCGCGCAGCGCGTTCCAGACCGTCTCGGAAGTCGCCGGCATCGCCAGTTCCTTCACGCCCAGGGCGTCCGTGACCGCGTTCATCACCGCGGCCGTCGCCCCGATGGCCCCCGCCTCGCCGCAGCCCTTCACGCCAAGCGGGTTGTGCGTGCAGGGCGTGACCGTGGTATCGACGGTGAGGCTTGGCACGTCGTCCGCCCGCGGCATGCAGTAGTCCATGTAGGAGCCGGTGACGAGCTGGCCCGCGTCGTCGTAGACGCCGTGCTCCATGAGCGCCTGGCCGATGCCCTGCACGAGGCCGCCGTGCACCTGCCCTTCGACGATCATCGGGTTGATGACCAGCCCGAAGTCATCGACCGCGACGAAGTCGACGATCTCGACCGTACCGGTCTCCGGATCGACTTCGACCTCGCAGACGTGCGTCCCGGCCGGATACGTGAAGTTGCCCGGATCGTAGAACGCCTTCTCGGAGAGCCCGGGCTCGAGTTCGTCGAGCGGGAAGCTCGCCGGCACGTACGCCGCGAACGCCACCTCGCCGAACTCCATGGACCGGTTCGACTCCTGCTCCGAGAACACGCCGTTCTCGAAGTCGATCTTGTCGTCGGTGGTCTCGAACGTGTGCGCCACGATCTTCTTGCCCTTGGCGATGATCTTGTCGGTCGCCTTGACGATCGCCGAGCCGCCGACGGCTATGGAGCGCGAGCCGTAGGTCCCGAGGCCATAGTCCTGCCGCCCCGTGTCGCCGTGCACGACCTCCACGTTCTCGAAGGGGATCCCGAGTTGGTCGGAGACCACCTGCGCGAAGGTCGTCTCGTGGCCCTGGCCGTGGCTGTGGGAGCCGGTGATGACCGTGACCGACCCGGTGACGTTCACCCGCACCTCGGCGCTCTCGAAAAGCCCCACGCCGGCGCCCAGGGAGAGCGCCACCTGCGACGGCGCGAGGCCGCACGCCTCGATGTAGCTGGAGAAGCCGATGCCCCGCCTGCGCCCGCGCGCCTCCGACTCCGCGCGCCGGGCGGCGAACCGCGAGTAATCGACGAGTTCCAGTGCACGGTCGAGGCTCGCCTCGTAGTCCCCGGTGTCGTACGTCAGCGCCACCGGCGTCTCGTACGGGAACTGGTCCGGCTGGATGAAGTTCCGCCGCCGGAGTTCCGCCGGGTCCCTGCCCGTTTCCCGGGCCGCCGTCTCCACGAGTCGCTCGACGACGTAGGTCGCCTCCGGCCGTCCCGCGCCGCGGTAGGCATCGACGGGGCAGGTGTTGGTGAACACCGACTGCACCTCGACGTAGATGGCGGGCGTGCGGTACTGGCCGGCCAGCAGCGTTCCGTACAGGTACGTGGGCACGCTCGACGCGAAGGTCGAGAGGTAGGCGCCCATGTTGGCGGTCGTTGCGACGCGCATTCCCAGGAACTCGCCGTCGTCCGCAAGAGCGAGTTCCGCGTGCGTGACGTGGTCCCTGCCGTGGCAGTCGCCCAGGAAAGACTCCGAGCGCTCCGCGACCCACTTCA
>JAPPHP010000112.1 GCA_028821035.1 Gammaproteobacteria bacterium
ACGCCACGGGCGCGGCGCTCACCTTCCTGCCTTTCATCCTCTGCGGCGCCGTGACCACCCTCACGGCGCTCGACTTCCTGGGGTTCGGCCTGCCCGTCGGCTCGCCCTCCCTCGGAGAGCTGCTGCAGCAGGGGAAGAGCAACCTGCAGGCGCCGTGGCTCGGGCTCACGGGGTTCTTTACGCTGGCGGTCATGCTGTGCCTGCTGATCTTCGTCGGCGAGGCGGTGCGGGACGCCTTCGACCCGCGGCGGGCGATGCAGACGACCGGCCCGGTTCCACTCGGCTAGCGCGAGGGAGGCGTAACGAATGAAGGCGACAGAAACCCCACAGCCGTCCTATGACACGTCTTTGCTGGGCGTGGCGGTCGCGGCGGCGCAACACTTCGGGCTCGACCGCACGCCCGCGGAGGCCTTCGTGCTTTCCGGGCATGCCTTCGCGCTCAACATCCATCCCGACCTCTGTCCGAGCGGGCCGTACTGCTGGGACTTCGGGCGCTCCCTCGCCCTGCTCGCCAACCTGGGCCTCGAGATGCGCGAACTGGGCGCATTGCCCCCGACCGCGGATCCACGCGACAAGCGGCGGCTGGAAGACACCGTACGCCGCGAGCTGGAACGCGGCGCGGTGTGCTCGCTGCTGAACCTTGACCATCAAATCGTCACGGGCTGCGACGCGGAGGGCTTCGTCCTGGCCCGACCGTGGGGCTCCGAGGCGCCGAGCACGCCGGCGCGCCTGACCTTCGGCACGTGGGACGAGTGCCAGAGCGGGCCGCCGGTCGCGTTTTATCGCCTCGCCCCATGCGCGGCCCCCTCCGAGACGCCTCTCGGCGACGCGCTCGACTTCGCCCTCGAGGCGTGGCGCGACCCGGGCCGGATGACGGAAGCGCCGTACCGCTTCGGACCCGAAGCCTACGGCCTGTGGCTCGCCGCGCTCGGGAACGCCGAGATCGACGAACACGGCAACTGGTGGAACGCCTCGGTGTGGGCCGAGTGCCGGGCGTTCGCTGCGCGCTACTTCAGCGTGGTGTCACCCGAGGCCTTGCCGGAGTGGCTCCCACCCCGTCCGGCACGCGAGTTAGGAGAGCGGTACGCGGCCGTCGCGGATCGCTTGCGGGACGCGTCGGACAGAACGCGGGCGAGCGTTTCGCGGCACGACCTCGTGGCCGAGGCCAGGGACATCGAGGCGGACTGCATCGAGCGTCTCGAGCGGCTGAGCTCCGGGTAGCCTCCCCGCCGGTGCGCCCCGACCTGCTCACGGTCGCGAATGCGCTGAGCGCCGTCAGGTTCCTCGCGGCGCCGGCCTGCGCCTGGGCGACGCTCATGTTGCACTGGCCGTTCGCCGCCGGGCTGTTCTGGCTCGCCGTCGTGACGGACCTCCTGGACGGACCCGTGGCGCGGCGGCGCGGAGAGGTTTCGGCTCTCGGAGGCCTGGTCGATCACGCCACCGACGCGCTGTTCTGTACGGTCGTCCTGGCGTCGCTCGCCGCGCTCGACCTCGCACCGGCCGTCCTCCCGGTCCTCGTCGCGGCGGCGTTCATGCAGTACACGCTGGACAGCAAGGCTCTCGCGGGCAAGGCGCTGCGCACCAGCCGGATCGGGCGCTACAACGGCATCGCGTACTTCGTGCTGGCCGGCATACCGATCACGCGCAATGCGCTCGGGTGGGAATGGCCCCCGGACGGCCTGGTACTGGGGCTGGCTTGGGTCCTTGTCGCCAGTACCGCCGTGTCGATGCTGGATCGGCTGCGCGCTCTGCTGGGACGGTAGAGCCCTTGGGGCGCGGTAGAGGACACCTACCCCCGATCCGCCCCGAAGGTCTCCCAGGACGTGACAGTCTCCACCGGGTTCCGCGGCGCCACGCCGAAGTTGCCCCGCGGCCGCCCCATCGGGACGAGCGCCTCGATCTCGTACTCGTCCGGGATCCCGCAGACGGCGCGGATCTCGTCCTGGTGGACCCGGAACAGCGTCGTCAGGCAGGTGCCGATCCCGAGGGACCGCGCCGCCAGCATGAAGTTCTGCAGGGCCGGCACGAGGGACGTGTAGTACGTGTGACCGATGTCCACCGGGCCCTCGTCGTCCATCAACTGGAAGTTCTTGTACTCCGCGTGTCCGAGCAGCATCACCAGGGCCGGGGCTTCGCCCATGTGCTCGGAGAGGTGGATCGCGGAGCGCGCGGTGCGCATGCCCCGTTCGCGCTCCTCCTCCGAGTCGGGCAACTGCGCGTCGCGCGTCATGGCCGGCCAGTAGCGGTCCCAGGCGCGCTTGTAGAGCTCCCCGATGCGCCGCCGCTTTTCCGCGTCGGTGACCACGAGCCACTGCCAGGGCTGCGCGTTGCCGCCGTTGGGCGCCTGGATCGCGGCGCGCAGGCACTGCAGGATCTCGTCCTCCGTGACCGGCTCGTCGGTGTAACGGCGGATGCTCTTCTGGGTCATCATGCCTTCGATCAGGTCCATGGGTATCCTCTCGTTTGTGTGGTGGCGGCCTCCGCCGCCGGTCAGTCGGAGTGCACGGCGAAGCCCTGGTCGATGGCCCGCACTTCCTTGAGCCAGAACCAGAGCCCGACCGTGATGAGCGACAGCAGCACGCCGCTCACCACGAACGCGACCTGCACGCTCACCACCTGGGCGATGTAGCTGATCGGCAGGATCCCGAGCGGCATCAGGCCGTGAGACATCATGTCGATGGACATCACCCGGCCACGCATGACCGGGGACACCTGCAGGGTCACGATGGTGCGGTTCATGGACATGTTGACGGCGCTCATGAAGCCGACCGCGCCGA
>JAPPHP010000292.1 GCA_028821035.1 Gammaproteobacteria bacterium
CGCGGGACCCGGAAGCCGTGGTCGCGCCGGTCGTCGACGCCCATGTACACCTTGCTCGGCATGTGGCAGTCGACGCACTGCACGTCTTCGTGGAAGTGGTGGGCGTCGTCGTCGTAGCGCCGGGCCGTGAGCGTCGGGAAGTCGGGGCGCGGGGTCTCCGAGTGGCACTGCGTGCACAGGCCGTCGCCGGCCAGGAGCGGCTCGGCGGTGTGCGGGTCGTGGCAGTTCCCGCAGGTGACGCCCTCCTGGTGCATGCGGCTCTGCAGGAACGAGCCGTAGACGTAGACCTCGTCGTGGATCTGGCCGTCGGCGTGGTAGAGGGGCGGGGTGACGGCGGCGGGCAGGTAGTGGTCGAGGAAGGCGGCGCCGGGCCGGAACCCCTCGGCAAGCTGCGCGCGGCGGCTGTGGCACTGGGCGCACGTGTCGATCGCCCCGGCCGCGGCGCCGTAGTCGGCCTCCGGTGCGGCGGCGTGCAGGGAACCCGGGCCGTGGCACGCCTCGCAACCCACGTTCATCACGGAATACGCGGTCGCGAACGTCCCGGTGCCGGCGTCGAAGCGCTTGCGCACGTTCGTCGAATGGCAGTCGGCACAGATGGAGTTCCAGTTTTGCGAGTCGGACGTCCAGTGCAGGATGTCGTCGTGGGCGATTCGCTCGTTCGGATAGAGGTGGAACCACCGGCGTCCCGCGGGGCGCGCGTCCCAGGCGACGCCGAGCGCCTGGAGGCGCCCCGGCTCCGTCTCGAGCAGGTACTGCTGCAACGGGGCGATGCCGAAGGTGTAGGCGACGCGGTATGTCTCGACCGCGCCGGAGGGACCGTCGGTGTCCACGAAGTACCCGTCGTCCCGGCGATGGAAACGGGTCGTGACGCCGTCCTTCGTGAAGGACGCGTCTTCGAAGTCCCCGACGACGGTGGCGGGGCTCGGGGTCCGCATCGCCAGGTCGTGGTGGGAACCGGACCAGCGCTCGAACGCGCGTGCGTGGCAGCCGGCGCAGGCCTCGCTCCCCACGTAGGCGGCCTCCGGGGGCGGAAGGACCTGCGGCGTGGACTCCGGCGGTCCGCAGGCGACGAGGAGTACGCAGAGGGCGGCGGTCGATGCCGCTCGGCGTAAGCGGGCCGTCACGCGTCCTCGAGCGCCGCGCGGGCCGCCTGCAGTTCCTCCGGGTCGGCCAGGAGCGGGGCCGGATGCTCCAGGTCGAGTTCGGCGATCGTGTGCACCAGGATCGACGCCACGGCCAGGCGGGCGAACCACTTGCGGTCGGCCGGCACGACGTACCAGGGCGCCTCCGGCGTCGACGTCGCGCCGAGGGCGGCCTCGTAGGCCTCGGTGTACGCGTCCCAGTGTTCCCGGTCGCGGATGTCCGACGGCGAGAACTTGAAGTGCTTCGCCGGGTTGCGGAGCCGTCCGAGGAAGCGCTCCTTCTGCTCTTCCTTCGACACGTTCAGGAAGATCTTGACGATCGCGGTGCCGTTGCGGCTCAGGTAGTCCTCGAACGCCGCGATGTCCCGCAGCCGCTGGTCCCAGACACCGGGGCCGACCAGCGATGGATGGAGGCGCTGCGCGCGGAGGAGGTCGGGGCGCACGCGCACGACCAGCACCTCCTCGTAGTGCGAGCGGTTGAACACCCCGACCGTGCCCTGGGCCGGCAGGTGCCGCTGGCAACGCCAGAGGAAGTCGTGGCGCAGTTCCTCTTCATTGGGCACGCCGAAGGAAGTCACATCGCAGCTTTGGGGGTTCAGCCCCGACATCACGTGGCGGATCAGGCTGTCTTTTCCGGCGGCGTCCCGGCCCTGGAGCACCACGAGCACGGCCCACTGTCCCTGCGCCGCCAGCGCGCGTTGCCGGTCCGTGAGCCAGGCGGTGTGGGCGCGCAGGAGGGCGCGGGCGAGGCCCCGGTCGCGGGTGGTGAATGGGCCCGTGTCGGCGGGGTCGTGGTCTGCCAGGCATACGGGCGCGCGGTCGATCCGGTAGCGGCGCACGGCCTCGGTGAGTTCGTGGGCGGCTCCTCCGTCCGCGCCTTTCGCACCGAGATCCGCGAGGACGGAGTCCCTGGCCATCCGCGTCTGCACTTCTCCGCTGGGCGGCCGGTATTCTACCCGGCGCCGGTATGCTACCGGCCATGCGCTGTTTCGTGGCCGCCTTCCTGCCCGCCGCGGTGCGGGACACACTCGTCGCGCTGCGACCGGCGGTGGACGGCGTGCGTTGGGTGGCGCCGGAAAAGTACCACGTCACGTTGCGTTTCCTTGGAGAGCTGGACGCGGGGGCGGCAGCGTTCTGGCGGGAGGCGGCGGAGGCGCTGGATCGGCGTTTCCCCGTCGAGTGCAGGGTGGTCGCGATCGACGGGTTTCCGAGTCCGCGGCGGGCCCGTGTCGTGGTGGTGAGCGTGGACTCCGGCGGCCTGCTCGAGGTGCTCGCGGACTCGCTTCCCCCCGGCGGGCGCGATGCGCGGCGGTTCCGTGCGCACGTCACGCTCGGACGAGCGCGCCGCCGCCCGATCCGCCTGCCGGCTCCGCGCCCGGTGGACATCCCGTTCCGGCTGCACGGCGCCGGGCTCTACCGCAGCGTGGGCGGCCGGTACGAGAAGATCGGACCCGGGATGCCGCTCGCATAGGACGGGCTGTCTGGCCCCGTCGGCAACCACCCCCGTTGGCGCTCCGTACCGAGGCTGTCCGCATCCGCGCTGTCATAAACGCGTCACGACCGGCCGGTACGATGCGCTGCCCATGAAAACCATCGATTTCGGGCCGCTGTTGGCGGCGGTGTTTCTGGCGTCC
>JAPPHP010000054.1 GCA_028821035.1 Gammaproteobacteria bacterium
GGCACCGCGACAAGCGCGCGACCGTCAAGGACCGCGACTGGAAGCGGCAGCAGGAGCGGTTGCTGAAGCGGTCCGCCTGACGCCTGACTCACTCGCGCGGCGCGGGCGTGTACCAGATGGGCGACGAGTAGGCGCGTTCCCGGGTGACCATGGGGACGTGCTCCGGCACGTCCTCGACGCCGAAGCGCGCGACGTCGTAGGCCGTCCACCGCGGTGTCGGAATCTCCAGTACGCGCACGTAGTAGAAGGCGTCCTCCTCCGCCCGGAAGTCCGGATCGCGCCAGGCGGTCGCGAGGTCCGCCGCGCCGATGGTGTTGGAGTACCGCGCCCGGGCGATGTCCACGGTGCTGCCCACGTCGGGCAGGCGTCCGTCCTCGTCCGGTACGCGCGCCCCCGACCACGCCACGTCGTGGACCCGCTCGCGCAGCACGCCGTCAACCGCCCGCCAGCCCTTCACGATCTGCACGCGGTCGAGGTTCGCGCCCTCCGGATCCTTCAACGCCCGCACGAGGAAGGTCGGCGCGGCGTCCCCTGGCGCCGCGGCGAGTTCGCCGCCCATGGGCACGCCCTCGCGGTAGCCGGTCTCGGCGAAGTCCGGACCCGCGGCGTCCGTCGGGTCGAACGACCAGCCGCCGAAGAAACGCAGGACGATCCGCGGGCCGGTCGTCGCGAAGACCTCCCTGCGTCGCAGCGCGTCGAAGATCGAGGCGCGGGTGTTCTCGTGCGCCCACACGGCGGCGAGGCCCGCCGCGCTGGCCTGCCAGCCGGAAGAACGCTCCCGGAACATGCGGTCCGGACCCGGCTCCGAGCGGCCGCTCTGCCCCCAGAAATCGTCCTCCGCAGCCGAGGCAAGGCCGGTGTGAGAGTCCGTACTGCCGATCATCCCGAACCGGAACGGATTGACCCCTTTCCGGGCCCGTTGCCGGAGACCGAGCTTCAGGGCGGAGCGGGCGTACTCGTAGGTCACCTGTTCGGGCGGCTTGTCCGGCGACGCCTCCCGTCCGCCCCATCCGTTCCAGGTCTCGAAATCCGCGAACGCGTCGTCCGGCGACAGCCAGGGATGGGTCTCGCTGTCGCCCTTGTACTGGGTGACTTCGACGACCGGCTCGAACCTTGCGCGCGTCTCCATGCGCTCCGGCGTGAGCGGGCGTCCCCAGGAGTCCGCCAGGGAGAACATCAACCCGAACGTGAGGTTACCGTTGTGCGGGATGGTGATCGCCGCGCCGCCCGTGCGGGCCTCGTAGCGCGCCAGGTAGTCCCACAGCGCCTCGGCGTGCACGGTGTCGTGGGAGGTCAGCGGCACGATCGCGTTCGCACGCTCGGCGTCGTCCCTGAACACGACCACCCGGTGCACGGCTCCGAGAAGGGGCGTCCACTCGTAGCCGATGAAGGTCGTGAAGCGGCCCGGCGCGTTGTAGCGGTCCGCCGCCGCGGTGATCAGCTCCCACACCGACCTCCGAAACCCAGCGTGCCGGACGGCGATCTGGTTCAGGCGGTGCGTGGGCAGTAGCGGCCCCGTGCGCAGCGCCTCCGCGTCGATCTCGGGGTCCGCCGCGAGTTCCGCGAACGCCTCCGCCCAGAGGCGACCGAGTTCCGTGCTCCGAAAGGCCGGGTCCCGCTCCCAGGCGTCGCGCGAGAAGGCCGCACCCGCGTTGTTGCCGTGATCCGCGAGGACGACGAAGTCGAGCGCACGGCGCAGCCGCGCCCGCTGGCCCGAGCTGGTCGTGACCTCCTCGCCGCGCGCGAACCGGTAGGCGTCGTCCAGGCCAAGGCGCGTGCCCGCGAAGAACGCGTCCCCCGAGATCGCCGTGTGCACGTGGGTGTCGCCCCAGTAGACCGTGACCGGGAAGTCCGTGGCCGCGGCTGTGCCGGAGCCGGCCGACGCTGCCGGCGGGCCTTCCTCCTGCGCCCCGGCCAGCGTGCCGGCCGTGACCAGCATTCCCAGCCAGGCTGCGCGCGAGACGTGCCCCCCGGCAGCTCGGCGGTGGCTCCTCGTGATCGACGGAACCCGCATCTCGTCCTCCTCGACAGACCCCTACCCGGTGAGCAGCGCGACCAACGCCCCACGCTGCCGTCGCGAGAGGCGCCTGAACGCCCGGATCAAAGCATTCTCCTGTTCGGACAGGTCGCGCCGGAAGGTCGTCTCTATGTACGGGAAGAACGGCGGTTCCACGGCGGACTCGTCCGCGTCGTCCGGCAGGCCGGCGAGGGACTGCTCGAGCCGTGCTACGATTTCGGAGTTCACGCTCCTCCTGTAACGCTCCGCAGCCTCGGTGACGCGTTGGTGCAGGTCGACCGGTAGCCGCACCAGGAACTTGTGGACCGGTACTTTGTTGATGGCTCCCTCCTTCGTTTGTCGATGGCCCCCTCCATCTTCCTGATGATGGCTCCCTCCCCCGGACACATGTTGTCCCGGTTCGGCCGCGGGCACAAACCGTAAGCACCGTCCGACATGCTCCAGGTTGAGGGGGTAGCGTTCCAGCGGACGGACGGCGCACAGGTCCGGCACATCCTGCGCGACGTTTCGTTCCGGCTGGCGCCCGGCCAGGTCGCCGCCGTCTGGGGGCCCAGCGGCAGCGGCAAGACCACGCTGCTGAACCTGATCGGCGGGCTCCTCCGACCGGACGCCGGCACGATCCGGGTGTCGGTCTCCGACGCGCCCGACCGGAGCGGCGAGGTCCTGGTACACGCCCTGTCGAGCGCGGAGCGTCTGCGGTACCGGCGCCGTCACGTCGGTTACATCTTCCAGTTCCTCAACCTG
>JAPPHP010000097.1:0-465 GCA_028821035.1 Gammaproteobacteria bacterium
TCACGATCATGACGAGGCTCGACACCAGGTTGAAGGCCGCCACGGCGACGAGCAGCGAGAAGATCAGGAACATCATCCCCTTCGTCACCTGGATCGTGCGATACAGCGGACCGTGGGTGCGGAACCAGGTCGCGAGCACGAGGTGGTCCGGCCCCGCCACGCGCCGCGCGAGTTCGCCCACCTCGCGGGCCCGCAGCGGCTCGTCGATGCGTGCCTCCACCCCGTGGAACGCGCCGTCCAGGCGCAGCAGCCGGCGGGCGTCCTCCGCGTGCAGGTAGGCCGCCCGGTCGTCGAGTTGGGAGCCGGTGCGCACGCGCCCGGCCACCGCCAGCGCCTTGCGGCGCGGAAAGACCCCGAAGGGCGTCACGGCCCCGTTCGGCAACACGACGGTGACGTCTTCGCCCGGGACGACGCCGAGTTGCTCCAGCCCCCCGTGACCGAGCAGCACGCGGAAGGCCCCGGGTT
>JAPPHP010000097.1:475-2748 GCA_028821035.1 Gammaproteobacteria bacterium
ATGCCGTCGTCGGACGCCGCCAGGCCGGCGGCCACGACCACCGGGGCCGCCGACCGTACGCCGGGCACCCGGAGCATGCGTTCCCGGACAGTGTCCGCGTCCTCGAGCGGCGTCCGTCCGAACAGGGTGAAGTGCGGCACGACCCCCAGTACCCGCTCTTCGAGTTCCCGCTCGAACCCGTGGACGACGGCCTGCACGTAGAGCAGCACCCCCACGGACAGCGCCAGCCCCGCCAGCGCCATCACGCTGACGAAGGAAAGGAAGTTGTGCCGCGACCTGGCGTAACGGAACCCGATATTGACGGCCAACGGGCGAAACAAGGAAGGTCCGGCGAAGCGCCCCGGTTACGCGAGCGCGCTCATGGTAGCAAACGCGCCCCGCGGCCTTGCCCTTGCGCCGGCAAGTGCCGGTTGCGACAGTGCGTCCCGGAGTGAATCCCGATGACCAACTGCACCGTACTGACCATAGGCCATTCGAACCACGCCGCCGATCTCTTCGTCCGCCTGCTCGGCGCACACGCGGTCACCGTCCTCGCAGACGTGCGCTCTGCCCCGTACAGTCGCTTCCACCCGCAGTTCAACCGCTCCGCGCTGGCCCGGACGCTCGCCGACGCGGGCATCGAGTACGTCTACCTGGGAGACGCGTTGGGGGGACGCCCGGCCGATCCCGGGCTCTATGACGGTGGCCGCGTGCGCTACGAGCGCGTGGCACGGACCGAGCCCTTCCGCGACGCCGTCGAGGAGGTGGCCGAGCGCGCCGGCCGCAACCGCCTGGCCATCATGTGCGCGGAACGCGAACCGCTCGCCTGCCACCGGACGCTGCTGGTCGCTCCCGCCCTCGAGGAGCGCGGGGCCGCGGTGGCCCACATCCTGGCCGACGGCGCCCTCGAACCGCACGCGGAGACCATGGACCGGCTCCTCGCCAGGCACGGTCTCGCCCGTACGGGCGACCTGCTCGGAACGCGCGCCGACGCCATCGCGACGGCGATCGCCCGCGAGACAGAGGGCGCGGGACGCAGGGCAGCGGCCCGTCGGTCCTGAAACGCGAGCCTCTCGCCATCCCCGACCCGCCGCCGTGGACCAGACGGCCCCGGTCGCTTAGCGCCACCGCCACGTTTGCGTGGCGCGGACACCAGACCCCGTGGAACGCGCTGAAGTGCTAGAAACTTGCGGGACACCACACTAGGCTTCCGCCCTCCTTCCTTCCACACCAGAGAGAGTCCATGGAGTTCTGCACCGTCGACAAGGCCGACCACATCATGACCGTCACGCTCAACCGCCCGGAGCGCCTGAACGCCCTGCATCCCCCCGCCAACGCGGAACTGGGCGAGGTGTTCGACGACTACGCCGCCGACCCGGACATGTGGGTGGCGATCATCACGGGCGCGGGGCGCGGGTTCAGCGCCGGCAACGACCTGCGCTACCAGGCGGAGGGCGGCGAGCGTGTCCCGACGCCCCGGGGCTTCGGCGGCCTCACGTCCCGCTTCGACCTTACCAAGCCCGTCTTCGCAGCGGTGAACGGGGTCTCCATGGGGGGCGGGTTCGAGATCGCCCTGGCGTGCGACATCATCATCGCATCCGAGAACGCCGTCTTCGCGCTGCCGGAACCGAAGGTCGGACTGGCGGCGCTGGCCGGCGGGCTGCAGCGGCTGCCGCGCCAGATCGGCTCCAAGCGCGCCCTCGGCATGATCCTCACCGGCCGCCACGTCTCCGCGCAGGAAGGCTACGAACTCGGGTTCGTCAACGCCGTCGTCCCGGCCGACGACCTCATGGACGAGACGCGCAAATGGGCCGGCTGGACTCTCGAGTGTGCGCCGCTGTCGATCCGGGCCAGCAAGGACGTCGTGCAGCGCAGCCTCGACATGGCGTCGCTGCAGGAGTCCATGGAAGTCGGCTACGACTCCGTGCGCACGCTCTCGCGCAGCGAGGACTTCGTCGAGGGACCGCGAGCGTTCGCCGAGAAGCGTCCACCGAACTGGAAAGGCCGGTAGCCCCGCGGTTCCGGGTCCGCTTGGCCATCCGAAACGCCGGGATACTGTTTCACGGCGCAGAATTTACTGGAAAATGTGTGGTTAGTCCTCTGATTTAACCACGCACTCTATGTTTTATCCCCATCCCGTCGCATTCAGGAGACCACGGGGGCCAGCGCGTCCAGCCGGCGCCGGAAGTCGTCCGCGTCCGCGTAGCGCTCGCTGTGCACGAAGCGTTCGGCGCCGGCCTCCTCGTACGCCGCGAGCCGCTCGGCCGCCGCGACCGGATCGGCCAGCGGCAGCG
>JAPPHP010000400.1 GCA_028821035.1 Gammaproteobacteria bacterium
ATGCTGGGGCTCGGAGCAACGGGCAATCCGTCCTTCGTCGCGCAGCTCCGAAACGGCCTGTCGCCCACCCTGGCGACCGTGGGGGCCGTGCGCGCCTGGATGGCGTCTCAGGCGAGCGCGGACGAGTGGCAACAAATCCGCGCCCGCACCGGCGCGATGCCCCGCTTCATGACCGCCGCACCGCCGCCGACGCCGGGACCCCCCGCCCGTTCGCGGGAGAACGGCTCCGGAGATGGGCGGCCGCCGCCATGTGGTAAGAACCCGGCATTCATGGACACCCGCGAGGCGGCGGCGCTGGTGGGGCTTTCGCCCCGCACCCTCGATACCTACCGGTGCACCGGGGCGGGGCCGCGGTACTACCGTCTCGGGGGCAGCGTGCGCTACCGGGAGACGGATCTGGCGGCTTGGGACGCCGGGCGTCGGCGCCGGAAAGGTGGCGTCCGCGCCGGAGACGGGGCCGCGCTGCGGACCTCGTCTTGAGCCCGGGCGTCTCCGGACGCCGGGTGGGCCATGATGCCTGACGCCGGCAGATGGCTCATGCCGCTCGCGGCGGCGGGGATCTGCGCCGCCGGCATGGCGGTCCTGGTCGCCGGCATCGCGCTCGCGCTCGGCACCACCGGGCACGACTGGTACGCCGCCTGGAAGTACACCCTGGCCGAAGCCATGCTGACCGTCGGGTTCAGCGATCACGGAATGGTCGACTACCGCACGGCGGACGGCAGAACCCTCACCGTCGAGCGTTACCGTCTCGCCCATGTGATGAACGAGCCGTGGTCGGCCCGCCGGATGATCCTCTCCCTGGCGGCGGACCGCGCGGTGCTGGGCGCGTGCGCCGGGCTTGTCCTGTTCGCGACGTGGATGGGGGTGCAGGCGGCGGCGAGCCTGCGGCGGTTCGCGGGCGAACGGCGGCGCTCATCGCGCGCGGTCATCGAGCCGGCGCCGCGGGTCCGGCCCGGATATGCGGACCGGATGCACCACCCGGACCATTGGACCGACGAAGAACTGGTCGCGGCGCTGGCCCGCCGGAGGGGCCGGCTCGGGGTTCTGTTGGTGTCGACTGATGAGATGGAGCGGCTGGCCGGTCTCGGCGGCGCAACCCGGCCGTCCGCGACGCCGCCTGATCCACCCGGTTCATTGCCGCCGGCGCGGACGCCGGGACTTCCCGCGCCGGAGAGCGCGAAACCCGCCGGTAAAACCGCGGGCCCGGCCAAACCGGCCCCCGCCGGTCCCGGAACCAGCCCGGACAAGAGGAGGGACGACGAATCGGCCGAAGACAAGCCGGTCGTGCCAAAGCGGAAGCTGGGCGAGCAGTTCTACTGATGGTCGCCTCCATCGGCGCGGTCGCCTCGCCGTCCCAGGGCGTGAGTTACTACGAGAGGGACGGATACTACGCCAAGGACGATCCCGAGCACCGCGCCGCCAGCGCCTGGGCCGGCAAGGGCGCCGATGCGCTGGGATTGTCCGGCCCGGTGGACCCGGACACCTTCACCGCGGCCCTCGAGGGCCGGGTGCCGGACGGCCCGCGGCTGGGCCGCCCCGGCAAGGACGGCGATATGGTCCACCGTCCCGGCCGTGACCTCACCCTGTCGGCCCCCAAGTCCGTCTCTCTCGCCGCGCTGGTCGGCGGCGATGCCCGCGTCGCCGAGGCCCACGGCAGGGCGGTGGAGCGGACGCTGGCCTGGGTCGAGGAACGGGCGGTCGAAACCCGGATGAAGCATCCGGACAGCGGACGGATGATCCGCGCCGGGGATCAGAAGGCGGTAATCGCCACCTTCACCCACGAGACCTCGCGCAATCTGGACCCCCAGCTCCACACCCATGCTGTGATCGCCAACATGGTGCAGGGCGCCGACGGCAAGTGGCGCACCATGGCCAACGAGAAGCTTTATTCCTCGAAGATGCTGATCGGCGCGCTCTACCGCAGCGAACTCGCGCGCGAGATGGCGTCGCTCGGTTACGGCATCGAGAAGACCCATGCCGACGGGCGGTTCGAGATCGCGGGCGTCTCCCGCGAGGTCATCGATGCCTATTCCACCCGCCGGGCCGAGATCGAGGCGGCGATGGAGGGGCGCGGGCTCGGGAGCCCGGCGGAGAACCAGCGCGCCGCCCAGCGCGCGGCGCTGATGACCCGGGCGGCGAAGCGGGACGTCGACCGGGCCGAACTCAGGGAGATGTGGCAGCGCCAGGCGGCCGGGCTCGGGTTCGACGCCCGGGCGCTGACAGCCGAGGCAATGGAGCGGAGCCGGGACGCTCCGGGCAGGGGCAATGAGACCGGGCGGGGGGTTGGCGGGGACGCCGCACCCGACGCCGGAACGGTTCGCCAAGGGGACCTGTTTGGTCGCCCGCCGCAATCTCCGGCGGATGCCGCCATGACCTGGGCGGTGGAGCACCTCTCCGAGCGCGAGGCGGTGTTCGCGAGGACCGATCTGCTCGCCGCCGCATTGGCGTGGAAGCCGGGTTCGGTGACCGTCGGAGAGGCGGAGGCCGCCGCCGCGCGGCTGGAGAAGCAAGGCTCGCTCCACCCCTGCGGCCTGCCCCAATGGGGCGAGTCCCTCACCACCGACAGGGCCGTGGCCGACGAGAAGGAGACCGTCGCGCTGATGGAACGGGGGCAAGGCGCATCCAGGCCCGTTATGAGGAGCTGGATCGCGGGGCCGTTGCTGCACAACGGACGTCTCACCTTGGGCCAGAAGGAGGCGGTGAAGACGATCCTGTCCTCGAAGGACCGGGTGGTCGG
>JAPPHP010000006.1:0-419 GCA_028821035.1 Gammaproteobacteria bacterium
GCCTCGACATCGACGCGCTGCGGGTGGTGGCCGCCGGCGTCAACGCGTTCGCGTCGGCCGACAACGCCGTCGTCCTCGTCACGCACTACCAGCGCCTGCTCGACCACATCGTCCCGGACTACGTCCACGTGCTCGTGGACGGGCGGATCGTGCGTACCGGGGACAAGGCGCTGGCGCTGGAACTCGAATCGAACGGCTACGGGTGGCTGGCCAATCACGCATGACCCCGGCGGAAACCTTCGCGGAACGTACGCACGCCCTGCGCGCGGAGTACGCCCCCTGGCTCGACCGCGAAGCCAGCCGACGTGCCCTGGCCGAACAGGGGCTACCCGAGCCGCGCTGCGAGGCGTGGCGTTACTCCAACCCAAACCGCTGGTACCAGGCGCAGCCTGACCGCTCCGCTTCGCCAGCCGCGCCGC
>JAPPHP010000006.1:429-2716 GCA_028821035.1 Gammaproteobacteria bacterium
ATTCGAGTTCTTGTCGGGTCTGGTGGGGTGGGTGTTGTGTAAAAGCGAGCGCGACCGGCGCGCGGCTGGTGGACTTCGCGAAGGCCGACGGCGCCGCGCGGACGCTCGTCCAGGAACACCTGCACACCGCGGTCGACCGCGCGAAGCACCCCCTCGCCACGATCAACGACATCGCCATGCGCCTCGGTCTCCTGGTCCACGTCCCCGCATCGGACCCGCCCGCCGAGATCGAACTCGACGAACTCGGCGCCGGAATCGAGCGCATCCTGGTCGTGGTCGAGCCGAACGCGTCCGCCACCCTCGTCGAGCGCCCGGCCGCGCCCATGCACCGCGTCGTGGAGTGCGTCCTCGGCGAAGGCGCGCGCGTCGATCACGTCCGCCTGCAGCCGCCGTCGGAATCGGTGGAGTACCACCTGGTGGCGGCCCGGCTCGGCACGGCATCCCGCTACCGCCTGGCGCAGTACAGCCAGGGCGCCGCGCTGCGGCGCAACGACCTGCACGTGGCCGTCGCCGGCCGCGGCGCCGAGGTGGAGGTCCATTGCGGCTACCGGCTCGCCGCCGGCACGCACCTCGACACCCAGGTCGGCGTCGAGCACGAGGCGACCGATGGCGTGAGTCGCCAGACGGCCCGCGGCGTCGTAGGCGAGCGCGCCAGGGCCGTACTGAACGGCCGCATCCACGTCGCGCCGGGCGCGCAGCGCACCGATGCCGCCCTCACCACCAAGAGCCTGCTGCTCGCGCCGACGGCGCAGATGAACGCCAAGCCCGAGCTCACCATCTACGCCGACGACGTGCGGTGCGCCCACGGCGCGACGGTCGGCGAACTCGACGCCGACGCGCTCTTCTACCTGCGCTCGCGGGGGGTGACGGAAGGCGCCGCGCGCGAACTCCTGATCGGCGGTTTCCTGGCCGAAGCCGTCGCCGGCGCCGCCAGCGACGACGCCCGCGCGCTGCTCGGGATCGCCCGATGAATGCCCTCGCGGAGATCGCCGCGCTGCGTTCGGACTTCCCGCTGATCCAGGACAGGGACGACGTCGTCTACCTCGACAACGCCGCGACCACACAGAAGCCGCGCGCCGTGCTGGACGCGGTGCGCGCGTACTACGAGACCACCAACGCCAACGTCCACCGCGGCGTACACCAGCTCTCCGACGCGGCGACGGACGCGTTCGAGGGGGCCCGCGGGCGGGTCGCGCGGCGCATCAACGCGGCGTCGCCGAGCGAGATCGTCTGGACGCGGGGCACGACCGAGGCCATCAACCTGGTCGCACAGGCCTGCGGCGGCTCGATGCTGCGCCCCGGCGACCGCGTGCTCGTCACCGAACTCGAGCACCACTCCAACATCGTCCCGTGGCAGATGGCCTGCGAACGGGCCGGGGCGACGCTCGTCGCGGCGGCGGTCACGTCCGAAGGCACGCTCGACGTCGAGGACTTCGAAGCGCATCTCGCCCGCGGAGACATCCGCATCGCCGCCTTCGGGCATGTGTCCAACGCGATCGGGACGGTGCATCCCGTCACGGACCTCGTCGCGATGGCGCGTGCGGCCGGGGCCGTCACGGTCGTCGATGGCGCCCAGGCCATGGCGCACTACGCGGTCGACGTGCATGCACTCGACTGCGACTTCTACGCCTTCTCGGGCCACAAGATGTACGCGCCGACCGGCATCGGCGTGCTGTACGGCAGGGAGGCGCTCCTCGAGGCCATGCCGCCCTGGCAGGGCGGCGGGGAGATGATCGAGGAGGTCCGCATCGAGGCGACGACCTACGCCGGACTGCCGTTCAAGTTCGAGGCCGGCACGCCGAACATCGCGGGAGCGATCGGTCTCGCGGCGGCCGTCGACTACCTCGAGGCCCTTGACACGTACGCCGTGGCCCGTCACGAAGGGGAACTCCTCCACCGCGCCACCGCGGGGCTCCAGCAGATAGAAGGCGTGCGGATCGTCGGGAACGCCCCCGAGAAGGGCCCGCTGGTGTCCTTCCTGATGGAAGGCGCGCACCCGCACGACCTCGGCACCCTCCTGGACCGGCAGGGCGTCGCGGTGCGGACAGGCCATCACTGCGCCATGCCGCTCATGGAGCGCCTCGGCATTCCGGGCACCGTGCGGGCGTCTCTCGCGCTGTATAATTCGGTTGAGGATGTCGAGCGGCTCGTCGCCGGCGTCCACAAGGCCCGGTCGTTCCTCTGAGCCGGGCCCGAGAGTCGAGAGAAATGCAAGCGCACGAGTACGATCCAGAGAGCATCAGCATCACCCCGGCGGCCCTCGCGCACGTGCGCCGTCAGCTTCGCC
>JAPPHP010000120.1 GCA_028821035.1 Gammaproteobacteria bacterium
GGATCAGTGCGACCGAAATCCGTAGTGCGCCAACGGGCTAATCAGAGAAACAACATTGCGTCCGGACTGGCCTTGGGCTGCTTCGAGAGGATCTCGCCGGGAATGGCATCCCAGCTGATTAGCGCACCTCGTGAGCGGGTGGAGGCCTTTCGGGCGGACCCATTCAGGCTGCAAGAGTACGCTGACGCACGCCGCGTGATTTTAGGGTACGCGGTCGAAGCCGGGAGGCAGCCTACATTGCACAAGTTGCTTTGGGGTAAGCCTCGAGACGGTGACTTGGGCACTTGGGTTATCGTACCTTGGGAGACGCCCGCGCTAGGTCTGCCGAGTCGAGTAGGGGCCGCGCTCTTGACCCGCGTCGAGACGGAGCAGGTCCCTCAGGATTGGGATCTTCGTATGGGCCCGTTGACTTGGAAGGTCGACGATCCCGACGAGGTCCTCGCGCGTGGCAGGCGCATACAGTTCGAGGAGTGCACCGGTGAACCAGCATCCACGGAGCCGGGGTCCGTAGGAGTCTCGAGGTCCGCGGCATGGGAAGTGTTACCGCACCCCGCGTTCTACCTTCCATTCCTCTCGCTTGACGTGAGCCGAATCCACGCCCCGAGCTACGCCTGGTACTGCGACGCGTTGCTGTTGCTCACGGCGCTCGACGGCGACGAGCGGATTCTAGATGGACTGTCGAGAAGGAGCGTTCGCGACACTCCTTTAGAAGATCGCTGGGCTTGGCGTTCAAGGATCCACCTGCCTCGCGAGGCTTGGCAAGCCTTGGAAGACCTTTTGCGTTGGGCCGAACGGCCCTCGTGGAACTCGACGGGAACAGGGATGGAGTTGCTACGATCCCTCAGGAACTGGTCTCCAGAGGCCGTTACCGTCCAGGACTTCGCGCTAGAGAGGGTGGACATCGGCTTGCCCGTCGCGACAGACATTGAAGTCGTTAGGACGGTCCGTCCAGCCGGTGATTTGACGGGCCCGTCGCCTCCATTAGAACTCCGAGTCGGCGACGAAGGCATCGCGGAGAACTTTGTCGTTCGCGTGGGACAGGTCGCTGCGTGGCCGAGGAAGGCGGACGTCCTCAGCGCCTTTCCCAAAATCCCTCCAGGAAGCCGCCATGTGATGATCCAGCAAGTGGCGAACGTGTTTTTCGCTCCGACGCAGGCCATCAATGGGACGAAGCCAGAGCTAGTAGTGCTCCCAGAGCTCGCAGTACCGAACGAAGAGGTGCAGAGCCTGCGGGGTCTTGTTAAGGACTCCGGCATGGGGGTGCTTGCGGGACTATATTGGCGTCGACTAAATCCCCCCTACCGAGCCGGCGGAGGAAGTGTGGCGAGCTGGCAGTGCTTCGTTAACGAGGCTGAACTCGCTCTCCCCATTCGGGATGGCGATAGAGGTCCCAGGGACGTGCGTTGGTTCCGGGTGCGCAAGCCCGTGGCCGCCCACATTGAGGACGGGCTGGCACGAGCTCTGACGAAGAAAGCTCCAGGGGCGCCGTGGCGACTGCTACGCGGCAGACGTTGGTACCGCTTTGTTGATCCAAGGTGGGGGGACTTCACGATCGCCATTTGCGCTGACCTCATCGACGCCGCCCCGTGGCGAGCCCTACGGGGAGAACTTCTTCACCTCCTGATGGTGGCGTTCAACAAGGACGTGGACCTGTTCGACTCCCTGACTTGGGTGCGCGCGTACGAGAATTACGTAAACGTCACCTCCGTGAATCACGGCATGTATGGTGGTTCCTTCATTTGGACCCCCCGTTCACGACACGAGCGAGAACTGGCAAGTCTGCGCGGTAGTCGGCTTTCTCTCCTCGCCGACGTGCCGTTACCGGTCAAGGAACTCCTTTGGGCTCAGAGGAACGGACCGAAGAAGGCAGTCGCCCGAGCCACGAGGGATTGGCTGGGTCGACCTACGCTGCCCCCGAAGTTCAAGGCCGTACCACCCGGGTTCGAAGGGCGCGAATGAAGCTCCCGGGGCCTAATCCATGCTGGTTCTCGGCCACTGTTTGTCGCCAAAACCGGCGAGGGACTGCGGCCCGATGAATTCAGCTATCGTCGTAGGCTTGTTCCTGTAGCGAGCGCGCGAATTCCAAAGCCTGATCCAAGGGAGTCGTTCGAAGAGGACTGTTCTGCAGCTTGCGAAGCACTTCCGGGCAGCCCGCCGCAGCAAGACGGTTTGCAAGCTCGACGATTCGTCGACTCTCCGTCACGCCTGGATCGTCGAGACCGATCTTGGCCACCGCGACGATAGCAAGGAGGGAGGCAAGGTCGTTGTCGACGATGCCCTGATTGGTGTAGATGAAGGTCTTGCCCCACCGGGAGATCGAGCCGTCCCGAGGTTCGAGCTTCAACGCCAATGCGGTAGCGATGCAAAAGGCCCAGAAATCCACTTGCCTGGGGAATGGACGGCTCTCGACGTTCGTCCGATCGCCCGCGTGCATTGCGACATAGCGGTTGATGGCGTCGTCGTCTTCCCGGGGCAGCACGAGCCCATGGCTCGTTGCGCGAAGCAGGTCTGAGAAGAAGTCGCTCATCGTGGTGCCTCCGATTCTTGGCGCCGGGTGCACCGCTCGTCTTGGGCTTGGCCAAGGCGTTCGCAAACATCGCAGTACTCGCGGGGACCGCAGTCGCAAAGTAGCGATACTTGCCGGTTGTCGGTCAGGCGTACCACGTCGCCGCCCTGGTCGACGTGCTGCCACTGACCGGTCAGCGTGTACGTGGCACCTGCGTAACGATTGACAAGGTCAATCTCGTTCTGCGACTCCAAGTCGGAACCGGTCAGCAGCAGTATGGGCTGGCTCGCTGTTTCGGCGGTGACGCGTAAGGTGTTTGTACGAACAGAACCGGACGTGAAGTTCAGGAGGGAGTCCGCAACGAGGGGGGCTACCGTACGGCTGACTTTGCACAGCCCGAGCACGAACGAGAGCGCCAGAATTCGGCGCGACGCCCCGTTGATTTCGGTCGGTGGCATCGATCTTCCGCGACTGTTGTCGGCGAATATTTCGTACTCCGCCGATGTGTCTTCCAAGGGCCGGAGTCCGACTTTCGCGATCATCCTGAGCGTCGCCTTGTGCTGGTTGTCCTCCACCGCTTCGTCGTCGAACACGTTCGCAGCCATGCTCCCGAACAGCGCATTCATCTCCGCGTCCAGTTCGCGCACCTGCTCGTCCTGTATGCGGGCGTAGGCTTGCCTAAGGACCTGAACGAGCATTGCTGCCGTCTCTTCGTAGCGCTCCAAATCCCTGGCTTGCGCTTCCTGTCGTCGCGCAGCGCGTATGTCGCCCTCTAGCTTGTTCGAGTCCTTGGCGAGCTGCTCCCGCGCTTCCTGATCGCTCGTAATTTCGCGATCGATCTTACTGAGGCTCTGCTCGAGCATGCCGATGCGTCCACGGGCGTTCTCCACTTCCTCGTCGTCGATGTCGTCGAGCTTCGAGTCGATGTCCAGGCGCGTCTGCGTCAGGTTGTTGATCTCTTCGTCAAGGACCGCAACGGCTTTCGCGTGGTCGTCCGTGCGGTCTGCCCACTCCTCGCCATCCGCGTGGCGACCCAAGCCAGTTGCCGCATCCAATACCTCGGCGAGGTGATCTGCGTGGTCCTTCTGTTCGGTCGAACGGTCGATGACCTCCTGGATGTGGTTCGCGTGATCGCTGGCCGAGGTGAGGTCTTGGCCGCAGACGCACGTTCCAGTTTCAAGCAGTCGCTTGACGAAGGGCAGATGTCGAACCGGGATCGAACCGTCGTCGTAGAGCGGCTGCAGAAGCTGTTCGACATGCCGGACCTCTCGCGCCGCGAGCGACGCAAGCATTTCGACTCGGGTGAGGTCGTTGGAGAGTTCTCGGGCGGCGCTACGCCGTTCCTCGTTGGCTCGCTGAGTGTGCTTCTCGTTGTCGGTCAGACGTTGCCTCAGCGCATCGTGGGCGCCGAGGCTGCCGATAAGGGCTTCCAGGCGACCACGGCCTTGGGCTAAACGTTCGTCGGTGTCGGCTCTTTCGTGGCGGTTTCGCTCCAGTCGCTTCTCGATCTCGTCGAGCCTGCCTCGGACATGATCCAGTTCCGCCTGCTTCTCGGCCAGTTCGGCGTTGCGCGTGGCCTTGGTCGCGTCCCGTTCGAAGTCTCGCCGTAGTGACGCGACACGCTCGGCGGTGCTATCGAAGACTTCAAGGCCCAACAGAGCTCGAACCGCGAACGAAGTTTTACCAATGACCTCGTGGCGTTGGATCTCTTTGTTCTCGCTTCCCCCGACGAAGTCCGCGGCTTCGTCGGCGTCCATGACAAAAAAGTCCCGCAGGCTCCAAGGCAGCAGTTCCTCGATCACGCGCCCGACGCCGTGTACATTCGGGACCCAAGAGCCATCGGGTTCCCTCTCTAGCAACTGGGCTTCCTCCCGGACACGCCGAAAGTCCGGCTCGTCCTTCGCGCTTGGTTCCCTGTGGACGGTCGTCACGCTTCGGCGCAGCTCGTACTCTATGTTGGTCGGCTTTCCTTCGAGTTGGAGACGGCTAGATCCATCTGTCTCGAACAGGATGGAGACCCTGGTCTCAATGCCTTGCGAGTCCGGTTGCCATGCGGCTGGATGCAGGGAGAAGCTCCCCGGGTTGCCGGGGAGTCCCTGTTCACCGTACATGCCCCAGCGGATCGCGCGAAGAAGCGTGGTCTTGCCAGATCCGTTTTCCGCCCGAATAACGGTCAAGGGCCTTTTGGGGTTTGCTGACGGCCGAATCTCGACCTGGTCGAAGCAAGCGAAGTTGACGATCTCGATTCGTCGAATGAGGAGCATCTAGCGCACCTCCGAGGCCTGAATCGCCGCAGTCTCGATCATCTGCCGGATCTTCTTCTTGATGCCATGCTGAGCCTTCACCCTGTGCTGATCCTCCAAGTCAACAATACCCATGATGAGGTTGACGACGGAATCGGGGTCGACTCGGTAGTTCGGTGCAATCTGGCCGGCCTCCTTCCTGATCTCGGCGAGAATTCGCTCGAAGTTGCTCACCATAGCTTTCCTCCTGGTGTTTCGCTGGCCACTCTAAGGTCGCCGGGATTGTCGAGCTGTGACGCCGCTACGGACGATCGGGGCCAGAAAGCCTCGCTCAGTCGCGTGAGTTCCCCGTCCAGGCCGTTTGGGCCGGCCACGTTCTGCGCGTGTTGCCCAAACGCTTGCGCGCGACCGAACTCGGTCCTAACGATACCCGCAACGGACGGAGTCGGCTCGCGCCGAAACCAACGGGGCGGCGGGAGCGCAAGGAAGTCGTGAACGACCGCCCAAGGTTTGCCCGGGTGCGTGCGGAGAACCCGACCTCTCCGCTGCACCCATTCGCGCTCGACGGTGGACGAAGCGATTATGAATGCCTCGCGGATGGTCGGAATGTCGACTCCTTCGTCGAGCACCTTCTTGGCGAGTAGCACCTGGATGGCGCCCTTGCCAAAGGATTCGAGGATCCGCGCCAGACGCGTCGGGTTCCTGGTTGTGTCCTGCGTCACGGGAGCCCATTTCACCTCAAGCTCAGTCAGCAGCGAGCCAATCCTGTCGAATTGCTCGGGGTTCTTGGCGGAAGCGTAAATCAGCGCATGGGCGAGAGCCCTCGGTCGCCGGCGCTCAAGGACGGCGCGCAGGAGATCGAGCTTGCTAGCCGCGGTTTCGATTATTCGGCGTCGGGCGATCAGGAGCGCGCGGAGGGGGGAGTCTTCGCCTTCATCTGACTCGGCGGCCATAGCCGCTCCGATTCGCCTAGAGAGCGCTTCGAACTCGGCGAGCTCTTCGCCATCGAGCGTGCACGCGTGGACGTAGTAACGATACGGGACGAGACAGAATCCGATCGCACGGTCGAGGCCGAACTCGTACACGGTCGGTCCGAAGAACTCGAATATCTCTTCGGTCCCGTCCGGGTCGTATTGACGTTCCGGAGTCGCGGAGAGCGCAAGGCGCTTGTCGAAGAAGGACGGCTTGTTCTGGATGAATGACTCTGCGCCGAGCGTGTGGGCTTCGTCCGCGATCAGAAGTGTCGGGATGGGACCGTTCCTCGTCTGTAGCTTCTGTTTGGCGGTCGCCTGAAAGGTTGCGTCGCACAACATGTTGTTGGTGACGATCGCGACATGTGTACCGCCGCCTCGCAGCGCCCGAAACAAGCTTGTGAGTTTCGACTCGGCTTTGGACCCGAGAGTCGGGGTGACCGGGCTCACGCCGAACTTCCTCACCTCCTCCGCCCACTGCATGATGAGAGGAACGGAAGGCGCCGAAACCACGATCAAGAATGGCTGATTCGCGAGTCGATCCTGACATCGGCTGGCGCAGATCAACGCCGTAAGCGTTTTGCCGGCGCCCGTTGCCATAGCGACTACCCCTCGCTCTGGAGGGCTCTCGGGAGGCTTGCCTTTCTCCCAGGCGTCGACGGCGTCGCCCTGATGTCCGTAGCGGCCGCTGCGCCACTCCAGATCGTCCGGTACTCGGAGCCTGCGCGGCGGGGGAGGCGGAGTCCGTCGGAGCACCGTCCGGTTCCGGATCGCGAGAGCATCGTATTCGCTTGGGCGTGGCGCTTGTTCGGGGGCGGTCTGGATGATGCTCCGGGCAACGGCTTCAGGGAGATCGAAGACCTTCGCGATTCCGGGACTTTCGCCAGTGGACCAGTTGTTCAGCATGGTTACGCCAGCTGGCACGCGGCTGTCGCTCTGCCACGACACGTCCACGTCAAGGTGCTCGACACCGGCGGCAACGCCTTTGCCGGTCGCGTTGCCAGACCCGCGCGCAAGAACCTGATTTTCGCCGTCGTCGAAGAGCCAGAGCTTGGGATGGTAGTTGGACTCGGGCGTCGGTACGGCGATACGTAGCTGCAGCGTGCCCGTGGCGATCATCCACGAAAGGCAGTCGAGCGCATGACGGGCGAGTGGCCCGGCGTCGACGCGTCCCTCGATGAAGACACCCGCCACGAGTCTGGTCGCCTCCTCCTCCGTCATCTGAGCGCCCCGCTCCACGGCGCCTCGTTCGGCAGAGAACAGGGCCGGAGCTACCGTGAATTCCATCGGCTCGGTATCGTCCCGAGTCAGATAAACGGCCAAGCCCGGCGCGAGCTGTTGTATCCAGCCTACGGTGAACCAGCCGAAGGCGCCCCGGACGTTTGTAGCGGCTCGGAATCCGGGTATCAGAATGTTCCGGGCGACGCGTACATCCGGCAAAGGGAAGAGGCCGGGTTTCAAAGTCCTCTCGTCGGTCAGCATGGCTAGATCGCTCGGCGGCGCCTGAGGATGCGCTCCAATGTCGCGTCTGCCTCTGAAGAAGCGGTTCTCTGGCTGCCTCCGTCGTGGAGGCCGAGTACCACGGCTCGACTTGAGGCGATGGTGACTCTAACCCTATCTCCGGGCTGCAAGCCGAGCAGTCGCAATGGCTTGGCCAAACAGCCGAGAGAAGCGCCTGTCAGGCTGGCGAGACGCCAGTTCAATGAGAGCGCTCGGCAGTCGGAGAGGTTCTGGATCTCGACATCGACGCCCGAGTCCGGCTCGCAGCCGAGAGCTTTCGCAAACTCCGGCGGTACACCAACCACGCTGTATCCCTGGAAGTAGCGGTCGTCAACGACGAATGTCCAATATGGCGCACCGTCCTCGTCCCGTCCGTCGATCACGTCACCAAGGTCCCGAAGGCGAATCGACGCGGGGTTAGCCAAGCGGATCGACCCATTGCGGATGTCAAATCGAGCGCTGTACATGTATGCGCGCACGCTTTGCGGGCTCACGTTGAACTTGGTAGGAATCTCCCTCAGCAGCCGCTCGGTGGTCGTCACCCCTCCGTCCTCTTCGATGCGCTGGACTATCTCGCCGACGATGCCGTCGTATTCGTCGTCGATCCAGTCGCGGAGCCCCCAACGGTCCCGATCCGCTTTCGCGACGCTCGGGATGTTGGACAGGTTTGCCCCGACCCGATTGGGATCCTGGCCACATACGGCGCCTATCTCGTCGCGCGTGGAAGGACGCTCGAGGGAAAGCAGCGCCGCTTTCGCCCGGGCTTTCGCGCTGTCGCGAAGGGCCAAGGAGCCGTAGAAACTGTGAAGCCCACTGCGTCGGCGGAGCCATGGCCAGAAACGCAGCCACTTGTCGTCTGGCAGGACCGCGATGAGATCCTGCTCCTGAACGAGACCGACATCGTCAGCTAGATCTCGCGCGTGGAGGCGGACATCACGGACGACTTGCTCGGCGCGGTCTGTGGTGTACAGCTCACCGTTCAGAGTGAGGCCCATTGCTCGAATCACGGCGTTGCGAAAAAGGGTCGCGGCGGTCTCGGAAGCGTCGGGAATGATCCGGTCGATCTGTCGCTCAAGCTCATCTGCGGGCGTCAGAGGATCCAGACGCTCCTGCAACGTGGACGCAACGACTCGAAGCTCTTGGCCGAGCGCGGCCTCAATTCTCGGCTGGAGCTTTACCTGTATCTGACGAACACGCTCTCGTGTTACACCGAGTTGCAGACCGACGTTCTCGAGCGTTGCCGGGGGTACTTGAGCGAGCCGAGTCTGGATGACAGCGGATTGCCTCTCGTCGAGAGCGTTCAACGTCTCTCGGAGACGGCGGGCGATGAGGGCCGGGAGGCTTGGGACGCCGAGCATCGCTTCGTGAAGGCCAACGGAACGGAGGGCGCTGTCGAGGCCCATTCGGCGCGCCAGACGCATCATTTCCGGCCGTAGCGCGTCGGCAAGGGTTGGGGTCCCGATAACGTCGGCCGCTGTAGCGAGCACCGATTTGAGGCCCTCGGTAGCAACGCTCCACCGTTCGGAAGGGGTGCCGAGGCGGTCGGTGGTAGCAGTCAAGGCCAAGAGGCTCTCAGCGGTTGCGTTCGCGTCCTGCGAGACCACCTCATCGCTGCCATGGTGGGCGTCAAGCCTGTTGGGGGACGCGTGGGAAGCAACTGACTCGAGCGAGTCATCTGTGGAACCGGTCGGAGCGAGCCTTCTCTCGATGAGGTATCTCTCAACGGTGAGCAGGAGGTCAGCGAGCGACGTGCGCCCGAAGTTCGAGGTCCGCATCAGGGTCAGAACGGTAAGCGGGGATTGCCCACTGGTCAGCTTCGCTCGGCGGAGGCAGTTCCAAGTCCGGGGCGCCAACGGGATCTCGGCAAGGAGCGCTCGATCAAGTCCAGAGGGCCAAGCGATCGCATCTGCGGGCGGGAGCAAATCCTCGCGCACGGCATGAAGGGCGCGCTCGAGCTGTGCGAGATGCGTTTTCGCTTGCGCGGCCGAGGGTCCTTTTGGGCTGGCCACGCCATCAACTCCGAACGCTTTGCCGTGAACCGTCGCCCGGCGGATGGGCTCGGTGCACGAGCCGGTGGCCCTTGAGCGCGAAGCCGAAGTCCCGGAGACGCTGCTCCCAACCGTATCGAGTACCGATACGGGAACTGTCTTCCAAGAGGCCCTTCGATTCCTCGTGACGCGTGAGGCGGGCGAACTTGCCGCTAAGTGGATGGTCGTGGCGCAGAAAGAGCTCCTTTCTGTGCAGAATCGGCGGGTTCTTGGACGCACCGTAGCGGCGTTCCCGAACCCGAAACGTCTGTAGGTGCACAGTGGTCGCCTCGGCAAGCGAGGGATGGGGGTCGGATTCGAAGGTGGGGTAGGACAGATAGGAGACCATCGGCTCTTCGGTGTGGAGCTTGATCAGATTCGCGCCGTCGATCCGGCCAATGTAGCTACGGGCGCATCCTTCGTAGAGCCGTAGCAGTGGCGGAAGCGCATCAAGGGCGCTTTCGTGAACGTAGAGTGCGGACGGAGTTCGCTTGCCGACAGTCGATCGCTCGGCGGCCTTTGAGATCCGGCGAAGATCGCCCACCGCCCGCAATGCCACGTCGGCCTCCGCGCACGCTTGCCGGTACGACGGGAAGAGGCCCTTGATGTCTCGTCGAAGGGTGAGCGGCAGCTGGCCGAATCGCGGTCGTCGGTCGAACCTGGAAAGGGCGAGGAAAAGCAGCAGATCATGGCCGCGAGCGGAGATGAGGGCTTGCCATTGATCGGGGTCATGCCCGCGTTCGATCAGCCGAAGTGCCCGGCGAAGACTTCCGAGCCGCTCGCGAATCTCAGCGGCGTTGGAGATCTCGTCGTCGACGGGGGCACGGCCGTGGGCGTGGAAGAATGTGACCAGCGGATGCACAAGTTCCTTGTGGGCATCAATGCTAGAAGCGACCGACGGTGGGGAGTCGCTGCTGCTGCGGAATCGGCTGGCGAGGTACCCAACCCGGTCGGCAGCATCGCGGAAGACGTAGAACGTGCCGGGGCCACCGGCGATCGCAGTCTCGCCGAGCTGAGCCTCGATCCACTTCTTGAGTTCGTTCTGGCTGTACAGCTTCTGAAAGGTCGGCAAGGACGTCACGAATCCATCGGCGTATCGCCCTATTGGCGTGAAGTCCCGAGTCTGTGAGGCGAGACGGGCGGAGACAATCAGTACACGCTCGGCGCAGGTCCAGGCGCACACGAGACACTCGGCCCTCTCGTCGGCGTCTTCGATGACGTTGACGACGTAGCCAAGATTGACGACTTGGGCGGGTGAGCGGCTGCCATTGGGAAGGTGTACAGGATCCCATCCCCAGCATTCCGTGCCGTGGAGGCGAAGGTGCCGCATGTCGTCGCCGAGTCCGCAGCCATAGTCAAGGACAGTGGCACCCGGCCCGATGATGCCATCCAGGAGCGCGAGCCTGATGGGGCGCGAGTAGTCGGTGCGCGAAATCGCCGTGCGGTGGCGGTTTTCGGCGAGCGCGGCTCCGAGCGGGTTGGCCTTGACGCCGCCTTCTCGTGCGACTGCTCGTTCGGCGTGCGCTGCCTTCATGCCTACTCCCTACGCGCTATCCGGCGCTACTAGCGGCGTTCGTCACCACGCTGGCCATGAGGTGATCCAACTCGGAGTCGCTGAGAAGGCTCATTTCGAGCGTTCCCTGGTAGGCAGTGGTCCGGCGGCATAGTCGCTGAAAGCTCTGATAGTTAGCCAGGTCAGAGTCGGGGTTGTCGCGCAGGAACTGCGCCAGCGCGCGTAGGAGCGCGTTGCGGATGTTCGTCGAACCGAACGTGGAGTTTCGGAACACGATGCGATCGATGAGTTTTTCCCAGTACGTCTGGTGGATGCGGACAACCCTGCGTACGTAGCGTGCCGACTCGTCGTCTCCCGCGGCCGCCTCGGCGACGATGCGTTCGCGCCACCAGGCTCGGGCGAACGGACAGTCGACGTACACCGAGCGGTTGCCGCGAACTTCGGGCAGCCCTCCGAGGCGCCTCAGGACGGTACGAACGCAGGAGTCGATCCGCCTAGGCGCTTCGAGCGTCTTGTCCTGCAGAATGGCGTCGATGCGCTCCGCGCCGCCCGGCAGGCTGCCGCCGTTCGCTGCGAGGTAGACGGATTGAATGCGCCCTTCGCGGACGTGGTCGAGTGTCACCTTAGCCCAGAACGCGCAGCGGCAGGCGACCGAAGGCGTTAGTGCCGACCATGACGCATAGAGCTCCTCCTCCGTGTCGCCCGGCGGATCCTTGTACTCGCTCTCTGTCATGGGGTACGGGGACAGTTCGGCGGACACGCCTCCGCGCAGCGGAACGTCGGCGAACACCTCCAGAAAGTCGGCGCTGTCGCGAACTTGGCTTAGGAACTCCCGTTGCCGGTCGCTTCCCTTACTACGCAGCAGGTCGAGGCGCCGTCGGGTGTAGGCGCTGTCGTCGAGCTCCAGGAAAGGGGACGGGGACGGGCTCATGCCATGTCGTCGTCCGGCAACGCAAGCGGATAGATCGCAGTAGCGACCTGCTCTGGACGAAACGTGTCGTTGGTCCAGTGGGGTTGTCCATTGGCGGCCAGGTAGTCGGCTAACGCTCGGAGGTTTCGATGCGATTGCCAACCTGTGTCGTCGTCATCGTCGTCGCTGTAGTCGCGCTGAAGGCGCGCTAGGCAGGCGGTAACGACGTGCGTCATGATGTTGTGCCGCGTGGCCCCGCTGGAGAATCGCAGACATCTGTAGAGGCTGGTGCCGACGTTGGCCCGGAAGCGGAACGGCTCCGATTCGATCTCGACGTGGAACTGGCGATCGTCCACACGGTCGTCGTGGTGTAGCGACAACAGGTGGAGGATGGAGGACTGCAGTTGCACGACGTTGCCAAGCGCCAGACGAGACCCTTTGCGTAACGTGATCAGCTGCTTGTTCCAGATGGAGTGTACGTCGTCCTGGGAGGAGTTCAGCCTGAGTCTTCGTGGCGTGACGCACAGGATGGCAGGGGTAAACAGCGGCGCTTCGCCGAGGTCGGCGACATCCCAACGGACGTCGTGTTCCAGCGACTCGGCCACATGGAGATGCCGGTAGCCCGATTTAGGAGACGATACGATGCACGCGCATCGCGCATCGCCGCACTCAAGAAGCCGGGTGACGAGTGCTGCGCCGTCTACCTCGTGCGCGACCGAGAAGGAGCATCGGTCGGCCCCCGGCAATAGCGTGAGCCGGTAGCGGCCTTGAGGAAACGAAGGGTTGCCCGATTCGAGGATGGGATGCTCGTGGGCGCGCACCGCGTTGGACGGCCCCGGGGCGACGACTTCGACGGTGTACGGTTGACTCATTACGGGTTGCCGACCGTCGTCTACGGGAGTCTGTCGCCGTCTCGTTCAGCCCTGCAAACTTCGACCCGAAGTGAGGGGTTCGGCAGGCCCGAGAAATCGCCCGTGAACCGGTAGCTCGCATCGACGCGCACCGGAGTTCCGGCCCTCAGACGACCAATGAGGACTCCATGCACCGAGCCGTTGGCTCGTCGAAGGGCGCTGTTCGGAGCCTTCTTGCCATTGATCCGAACGCCGCTGAGCGCCGCCGGAGTATAGACATCCTGGCCGTGTCGCTCGCAAGTGGCATCCAACGCTTCGTCGACGACCAAACGAAGTTCGGCGTCCTCGAAGTCCCTTGTCGACTCGACGATGACGCGTTGGCGATTCCTACCCAAAGGACGCGAGACGACCTGAAAATGCGCGGGCAGCGTAGGCCGTTGGCGATGGCGTGGGGGTTTGAACGGCTTGGGTGGATCCGGAACGGGGGGGGTTGGGCGATCGGCCCTGGATTTGATGGGAAAGACGGGTAACTCCCGAACCGGATTGCGGGTGATCGGTATTGGAACACCCCAGTAGCCGGCGACGGGTTTGCCGCCTTCCGTTCCGGGATCGTCACCGAAATCGAGTGTCAGGAAGTCGTCTGGAATGTAAGTATCCGATTTGACTGCGGCCGTGTTGCACAGTAGCCAGTCTCGAATCTCGCTGAGAGCCTCGCGGCAAGCTTTTCGGTCGTCCAGGCTGAGGCGTTTCTGCAACGAGATGGAATCGTGCAGCGGCCCTTCGGCTTCCCTGATGTAGTTGTGAAGTCGGCGTCCGTCGTGTGCGTTGAGCGTGAGGACGGCTTGGAACGGGACGCGGTCGGTGAAGGCTTGATAGAAGCCGGGAAGGTTGTCGGTGATCCACATGCCGTTGCGGCACAAATCGACTCGGGTCGTACCGCTTGTGCTCTCGATCAGGCGAACGCCGATGCGACCCGCGCTCGTTTTGATCGAATGGCTTGCTCCGCTCCGATAGGCCTTGTGGGCCTCGAATGCCCGCTGGCCGTTGAGGAAGGCGGCGGCGCGTTTCTTTTCCGAGTGCTCCTCCAGCACTTCGGGCAGCGTTGAACGTTTGAGGGTACGAGTGGCGGCATCGGAGTCCGGTCGCTGGTCGATGACGGTGACCTCAAGCTTGCGTTCTTCGATCGCCACGAAGAAGTTGGCCGAAGCCGCATGTGCCACCATGCTCCAAAGCGATTGATCTTCCAGGAAGTTGTTGAACGCGGGGATGATTACGGCGGTGCCACGGCCGGTCTGCCGCTTGATCCGAGCGAGAGCCTGCGAGATGACGCCGGAGAGTCCAGGTCCTCTGGAGTATTCGAATAGCTCTCCCTTTCGCCCCGCCCGGAAATCACGGATGAAGAATCCGTCGCCGCCCCGCAGGTGCTTTTCACCGATGGCGTGGTGGGATGCCAGAACGGCGTGCCCCGAGCCGATTCTCCTGCCATCTTCGGTAACCCCGGCATAGAGTACGTAGCGGAGGTCGGATGCCGGAATGGCGGTGGCGTGCCCATTGCCGTAGGTGCCCGTGGCCGCGCCATCCTTGACGCTGACACCGTCGCTCAACAACGCGTTCATCCGCGATTCGTCGAGGCCGATGCCATTGTCGAATACAGTTAGAACATCCACCTCTTGCGCACCGAGGGCGCGTTGGATGCGTTCGACCACGAGCTGTGCCTGTCTGGCGAGCGAGCCCTGCGACATCTGGCGCTGCGTCTCTATCGCTTTTGCGAAAGTCTGTTCGTAGTGCTGAATGCCAGGGATCGCGTCTCTGCGGACTCTCGTGAGTTCGAAGCGCACCTTTGCGGGACGGACCTTGGCGGCCCGTGCGGCATCAAGAGCATTTTGGATGAGTTCGCGCACGACAGCGGCAGGGCGCAGATTGTCGAATGCGGCGATACCTGTTGGGGTGAATCCCGAGCTTGCGCCGGGACCGAACAGTAAATCAGGCCTTCTCTGTGCCATCTGCGTCAGCCTCGCTCGGAGGCGGCTAATCGTCCAGATCGGATACTGCAGAGGGCTTCGATAGCCCGGTCGATGTCTGTGTCGGTGGTGAAACGCCCGAGACTGATGCGAACCGATGTGGCTGCAGTCTCGGGATCTAGGCCGAGGGCGAGCAGAACATGTGAGGGCTCCGAGGATGCCGAGGAGCACGCTGATCCGGTCGAGATGGCGATGTGTGCCGCCGTGTTGCGGATGAGTTCGTCCGCAGGGACGCCAGGGAGTCCAATGTTCAGATTGCCGGCAACCCTCCGTGTTGGGTGCCCGAACAGGCGTAGTCGGGGGTGGGCATCTTGGAGGCGGCCGTAGAGGCGCCCGCAAAGCCCCACCATTCGACAGCCATCGCGATGCTGGTTTTCCGTCGCCAGCTCGCAGGCGGTCCCGAACCCAACGATCAAGGCGGTCGGCAGCGTCCCACCGCGCAGCCCTCTTTCCTGCCCGCCTCCCGAGATCATCGGCTTCAGATCCACACCCGAACGTACGTACAAGGCACCCACACCCTTCGGACCGTAGACCTTATGGCCGGAGAGGCTAAGCAAGTCGACGCCCCAAGCATCGACGTCAATGGGCAGGCGTCCAGCGGCCTGGGTTGCGTCCGTGTGCAGATACGCGCCGACGGCACGGCAGCGGGGCGCTATGTCCGCCAGCGGTTGCACGACGCCGATTTCATTGTTCACGGCCATTACCGACACGATAAGGGTGCGGTCGTCGAGCGCCCCTTCGAGAGCGGTTAGATCGGCGAGACCGTCCTGATCCACCGGCAGAACGTCGAGTTCGTAGCCTGAGGCGGCGAGGTCGTGAACCGTTTCGAGGACCGCGGGATGCTCTGTCGCAAGCGTAACGATTCGGTTCCGTTGGGAATCGTGCGCATGACCTGCCACGCCCCTTAGGGCAAGGTTGCACGATTCGGTCGCTCCCGACGTGAAGACGATCTCGTCATCTCCCGCATTGATGAACTCTGCGACTTGCGCTCGGGCTGTCCTGATGGCGGCGGAGGCGTCCCAGCCGAAGCGGTGGTCGCCCGAATGCGGGTTGCCGAAGTACTCGGTGAGGTATGGCCACATCGAGTCGCGAACGGCAGGGTCGAGCGGCGTCGTGGCCTGGTTGTCGAGGTAGACGGGTAGCGCGGTCATTCGGTGCAGTCGCACGGCAGGATCGATTCGGCGAACTCGCCGAGTTCAGCACCGCTGTCGACGTCGTCGTATGAGAATCGATTGTTGCCGAAGAAGCCGATGTGCGTGACGTCGGCCCGAGTTGGGCGTCCCTCCGCCTTCAAATCACGGCCGTAAGTCGTTTCGAGCCGGTTCCACCACGTCAAGTCACTGGGCGTTTCGGCGAGCGGGCCAAATTCGTCGTCGGCGTTGCCGAGTTCGGCTTCTTTCGTCATGCGGGTGTGGATGTCCCTCAAGTTGACCGCACCTTTGAGGAAACAGTACACGCAGTTAGATAGGCTGGCGTCCTTGGGCAGGGACAGATCCCACGTCTGCCGGTCCCAGAAATCGTTGACATCTTCGCGCGTCAAGGACATGTCGGCGAGCGGCATGTAGACGTGTTCGCCTTCGTAGCCCTTGGTGGAGTCGTTTCGATCGCGGACTCGTTGGACTCTATGGGGTTCGTCATCGCGCAAGCCGATGAACGCCACGTATTCGACGCCGCGCTTCCCAAACACCGCCTGGTCGCCGAGCGTCTTCCCGTCGAGGAACGGGTTGTGGAACGTCTGCCACCCGGGACAGAAGTCCGCATAGCGCTGTTCGGGCCGGAAGTGAGGCCGTTGCCAGACGTACTCGCGTTTGCGCAGAAAGATGTCCCTTGGCACGCCTCCCTGACTGTTGAGGTGCCGTTTGTAGGCTGCGTCGTCGTCCATTCTGGGCGTGTCGCCGTAGTGGCCGAGTCTGGAAATGCCAGGCTTGGCCGCTAGCCAGTCCTTCAGGAAAGCGCGCGTGACATCAAGCTTGAGGTGCCGCGTGCAAATGCGATTGAACTGATTGGGTACGTAGCCTGTCCAGGAGAGCAGTTCCTCGAACACCTCGCCGTGCCAGTGGAACCCGTCGGGATTGGCGTCCGACTTCGGCATGGCGTTGACGAGACGGTAGGTTGGGAGCCGCGTCCACTCCCCTCGTCGCGCGTCCTCGTAGGTCTGGAACTCCACCTGGTAAAACGGTACGCCGTACCGTCGAGCTGCGGTCATGCAATCTCGAACGAAGCGGTAGGTTGCTGGGTGCTCCGCCGACGTATTGTTGAACACGATGACGTCGCCTCTCTCCCGATCTAGCAGGTCGTTCTCCAACAGGACGAACAGGAGCATGGCGCTGGATCGTCCCCCGGAGAACTTGACGACATGCGGCATCGAGGCGTGCCATTTCGATCTGTAGCGGAAACGGGGTGTGTTTCGCCCACCACGGCTTTGGCGCTTGTGTTGCCCGTCTCGCGCCCTCAGGGCGACGAGTGGGGGCACCTCCCGGACGGTCGGCGCGGGCGTCTCGCTTGACCCCAATGGGTAGTCCTGTGCTTGGTCACTGGCAATGACCGATGGTTCGGTGGGCACTGGGACTTCAGTCCATCTATGGCGGTGGACCTTAGTCTAGTAGGAGCCGAGCCCGAATGGGAGTCGTCGAGCGTCAGGCTGGACTCTCCCGCGGGCGATGCGCGCCGATACGCCGGCTGTCGACGAACGTGCTGCGCTCGACCCGGCGCCCAGTCAGGCGCTCGGCAGCGGCACGAGCGGGTGGTCTTGGAACAATAGATCCCCCACGCGGCGGGGGACCGACGGCCTGTTCTGGCCCAGCGCCTAGACGACGGGCCTAGGCAGCTCGAGGGACTGGTCGCCTACTTCGTGCCGATACCGTTGAAGCAGGTCGTGTTGTTCGCGCTGGGGTCGCCCGAGCATATGCAGCAGCAGGTCGAGGAGCGTCCTCGTCTGGAACCGGCGGATGGTCTCGGTGGCGGGGTTCCACATCAGCTTCGCGAACGGGTCGGCGTCAAGGGAGCGCGGCAGCTTCGCGGCCTCGACCACGGCGGAAGGGAGGTCCATCTCCTTCGTTAGATGCGCGATGACGGCCACGAACGCACGCAGGCCGGCGGGACGGAACAGAGCGTTCTGATTCCGGTAACCCCTGACCACCGGCTCGGTGTCTTCCGCGTCGAAGAACTCAAGGAGTTCGGGGAACGCCCTCTTCAGTTCGTCGAAGAGCGCGAGCGCAAGGTCGTAGTATGACTCCAGGTGATCGTATGGGACACCTTTGCGGAGCGCCGCGACAGACTTCCTGAGTGGCGTCTCGGCCTGCGAGAAGAACGTCTTGAGGATGTCGTAGAGATTCACGATCGTCGTGAGGCTGGCGAAGTGGGACTGCGGCATATTGCTGGTCCCGAGGAAGGCAATCCGCTCGCCCCCGAACATGTCCGGGTGCTCGTCGATGAGGTGGCGGACGGTGAGCGCCATGACATCGTCCTCGTCGAGCGCGATGATGCCGAAAGGCGAAACGCGCCTGGCGGTCTTGTTCAGCGTGGTGAAGAGTCGGCGGGTCCTACGGAGACCCTCGTCCGTGTTCTCGTGCGACACGAACATCACGGGAACCTTGTCCGCGCCGGAAACGTGTTCGCTCGTGGCGCGCTTGATTCCGGCGAGCCGGTGTTGGCCGTCGAGGGCAAAGAGTTGCTCGTCGCCGCTGAGTGTAAGGAATCCAACGGAGAGCATGGTGTCGTCGTCGAGGCTGGCAAGTTCGTCGGCGCTGCCGATGCTGTGTACGTCGGTGAGGGCGTGCCAGTTGGGGTGTCCGCCGTAGGTCGCGACAATCAGGGCGTTGAATAGGCGGTCGGGTCGCGTCTCAAGGTACTCGGCGATTTCCTCGGATCGCCGGTCTTCCAGTGTCCGTTGGATCATCTCCGAGAGCCGTTCGCTCCTGTGTAGGTCGCGGGCGTAGTCGACCCGGGAAGCGAGCGTGGCGAGATCCATGAGGCAGCAGTAGTAGACCCAGTCGCCCATCATGCCTCGCAGGGCGGGGAGCACGACAGGCGCCCCTGGCGAGTCGCCGACCATCAGAAGGCGTCCATCATCTTGCGCGTGCCCGCCTCGATGTCGCCCCGGCAGCAGGGCGGCAGGAACGCCGTTATGAGGCGCTTCTCGAGGGCCTTTAGTTCGGCCCGTGGCAGGTCGACCGGGGCGAAGTGGAACCGTAGGAGCGAGTGCCACTGCACGATCATTCTCTTGATGCGAGGCCGCCGCTGAAGCTCGCTCTGCTTGAAGTAATCGCTGTAGCGGTCGTGGAGGGACCGGAACGAGTCCCGACCGGAAAGGCCGATGTACATGATGTACCCGTGCGGCGGCAGAAAGGTCCGGGGATCAGATATCACGAACGCGTAGATGCCCTCCTTGTCGGCGGGAACCTTGTCGATCTCCTGCTTGCCGAATCCAATGGAGTTCCAGGTCAGGGGATTCTCGGAGCCGTCTAGATCGGAGATCTTCTGCGTGTTGAGGATGAACTCCAATTCATACTTCTTGATCGAGGCCACAGCGGCGTCATTCTCGTGGGCCAGCACCACTAGGTCGAGCGATCCGAGATCCTGAGCGGGGGTTGGCGGCGTCGCATCCATCACGGGCATTGCCGGCGCGCGCGTGTGAACACGGCTGAGGACGCCCAGCAGGGTCCGGGCCGACGGTCGTTGTGCGTTGGCAAAACGGATACCGATCGAGACTCGAACTTAGCTTACCTTCGCTGCTGCGCGCCGACCAAGTCGGCCGCGGACAGTTGTGGCGGGGCGCCGCTGACGCCTTCGGCGTCCTCGGGAGCAAGCTAACCGATTGCTACGAAGGCCGGTGGTTGGTTCGGCTCTCGGTTCTTATGAGCTTGACGGGGCAACTAGCGGCCGTTCAACGGAGGGCAGGACGTGTTGTTGTAGCGATGGGGCTAGGCTACCGAGTTCACGCCGTGAAGAGCCGTTGCACTGCCCTCCGAGCCAGAGAGTCCGATTTGGACCGGCGCCGTTGGTAGCTCGCTACCGCCGTCTCTTCCTTAACTCCTCCAACGTCCTCTGCCTCCCCGCCGCCTCCGCCAACTGCGCCGTAGCCAACGAGAAGTTGAAGTCCGCCGCCTGCTCGGAAATCGCCCGTTCCGCCTGGTCCTGAGCCTCGATCGCCGCCGCTTCGTCAATGTCATCGGCATGCAGCGCCGTATCGGCCAGCACCGTCACCACATTGGGCTGCACCTCGAGGAAACCCCCAGACGCAAAGAACACGTCCTCTTCCCCATTCTCGAACTGCAGCCGCACCGGCCCGGGCTTGATCCCGGTCAAGAGCGGCGCATGCCCGGGCAGGATCCCGAGCTCCCCAAGCGTCCCGGTCGCGATCACCATCGTCACGGGTCCGGAGAAGATCTCCTTCTCCGCGCTCACGATGTCGCAGTGCATGGTGGTCGCCATGGCCTAGAGTCCTCGCGTAGCGTTCATGTGGACGGTCTCAGTTCGGGTCCTCCGCTCCTGGGCCTCACGCCCTAGCTCAGCGTCTTCGCCTTCTCACGCGCATCCTCAATAGTCCCGACCATGTAGAACGCCTGCTGCGGCAGGTCGTCGGCGTCGCCTTCGAGGATGGCCTTGAAGCTGCGCACGGTGTCCTCGCGGGAGACGTACTTGCCTTCCTGGCCGGTGAACTGCTCGGCGACGAACATCGGCTGCGAGAAGAACTGCTGCATCTTTCGGGCGCGGTAGACGAGGGACTTGTCCTCCTCGGAGAGTTCGTCCATGCCGAGGATGGCGATGATGTCGCGCAGTTCCTGGTAGCGCTGCAGGGTCTCCTGCACGCCGCGGGCGGTGTCGTAGTGCTCCTGGCCGACGATGTTGGCGTCGAGCTGGCGGGAGCTCGAGTCGAGGGGGTCGACGGCCGGGTAGATGCCGAGGTCCGTGATGGCGCGGGAGAGCGTCACGGTGGAGTCGAGGTGGGCGAACGTGGTCGCCGGGGACGGGTCCGTGAGGTCGTCCGCGGGGACGTAGATCGCCTGCACCGAGGTGATGGAGCCGGTCTTGGTGGTGGTGATGCGCTCCTGCAGGATGCCCATCTCCTCCGCCAGGTTCGGCTGGTAGCCCACGGCGGAGGGCATGCGGCCGAGGAGCGCCGAGACTTCGGTGCCCGCCAGGGTGTAGCGGTAGATGTTGTCGATGAAGAGCAGCACGTCGCGGCCTTCGTCGCGGAACTGCTCGGCCAGCGTCAGGCCGGTGAGGCCGACGCGCAGGCGGTTGCCAGGGGGCTCGTTCATCTGGCCGAACACGAGGGAGATCTTGTCGAGCACGCCCGCGTCGGTCATCTCGTAGTAGAAGTCGTTGCCCTCGCGGGTGCGCTCGCCGACGCCGGCGAACACGGAGAGGCCCGCGTGCTCGATGGCGATGTTCCGGATGAGCTCGAGCATGGTGACGGTCTTGCCGACGCCCGCGCCGCCGAAGAGGCCGACCTTGCCGCCCTTCGCCATGGGGCAGATGAGGTCGATGACCTTGACGCCCGTGTCGAGCAGCTCGATGCCGCCGGTCTGGTCCTCGAAGGTCGGGGCCTTGCGGTGGATGGGCATGGTCGCGCGGGCGTTGATGGGGCCCTTCTCGTCGATGGCGTCGCCGAGCACGTTCATGATGCGTCCGAGGGTCTCCTCGCCCACGGGCACGGCGATCGGCTGGCCGGTGTTGACGACGTCGAGTCCTCGCGAGAGGCCTTCGGAGGAGCCCATCGCGATGGCGCGCACGACGCCGTCGCCGAGCTGCTGCTGGACCTCGAGTGTGAGCCCGCTGTCCGTGACCTTCAGTGCGTCGTAGACCTTGGGGACATCGTCGCGCTCGAACTCGACGTCGATGACGGCCCCGATGACCGAGACAATGCTGCCATTGCTCATTTGCTGACTTTCCTCTGCTTGTCCTGTGCGCCTTGGTTCGTCTTCTGCGCGCCGCGTCACACCGCGGCCGCGCCGCCGACGATCTCGGCGATCTCCTGGGTGATCGACGCCTGGCGGGCGTTGTTGTAGAGCAGCGTCAGCTCGCCGATCAGTTCTTCCGCGTTCTCCGTCGCGTTCTTCATGGCGATCATCTTGGCCGCCTGCTCGCAGGCGGTGTTCTCGATGACGGCGTGGTAGACCTGCGCCTCGATGAAGCGCGTCACGAGCCCGTCGATGAGGTCCTTCGCGTCCGGCTCGTAGAGATAGTCCCAGCGGTGCTGCATCCCGGAGTCGTCGCTCGCGTCGAGCGGCAGGAGCTGCCGGACGGTGGGGCGCTGGGTCATGGTGTTGACGAAGTCGTTCGAGATGATGTCGAGGCGGTCGATGCGGCCTTCCTCGTAGGCGTCGAGGACGACCTTCACGCCGCCGATCAGGTCCTCGAGCACGGGCTGCTCGCCGACCTCGTTGATCGCGGCGATGACGTTGCCGCCGAAGGCGCGGAAGAAGGCCGCCGCCTTGTTGCCGACCAGCATGAGGTCGATCTCGACGCCCTTGGCGTCCCACTCCGCCATGGTCCGCACGAGTTCGCGGAACAGGTTGGAGTTGAGGCCGCCGCAGAGGCCCTTGTCGGTGGACACCACGATGTAGCCCAGGCGCTTGACCTCGCGCTCCGTCATGTAGACGTGCTTGTACTCGGGGTTCGAGTTCGCGAGGTGGCCGATCACCTGGCGGATGTGCTGGGTGTAGGGGCGCCCTTCGGCCATGCGCTCCTGGGTGCGGCGCATCTTGCTCGCAGCGACGAGCTGCATGGCGCTCGTGATCTTCTGCGTGTTCTCGACGCTGCCGATCTTCTTGAGGATTTCCCTGCCGACGGCCATGGGGCGGTCCTGTTCTCTCTATCTCTCTACGAGTAGCTGTGCGTGGACTTGAACTGGTCGATGGCGTTCTTCATGAACGCCTCGATGTCGTCGTCGTAGGCGCCGGTCTCGGTGATCTGGGCCATCCAGTCGCCGTGCTCGGAGTTCATGTAGGCGAGCAGGTCGCGCTCGAAGTCGAGCACGCGCTCCACCGGGACGTCCTCCAGGTAGCCCTCGTTCGCCGCGTAGAGCGAGACGCCCATCTCGGCGACGGTCATCGGCGCGTACTGGGGCTGCTTCATCAGCTCCTCGACGCGGGCGCCGTGTTCGAGCTGGCGACGGGTGGCTTCGTCGAGGTCCGAGGCGAACTGCGAGAAGGCCGCGAGCTCGCGGAACTGGGCGAGGGCCATCTTCACGCCGCCGGAGATCTTCTTCATGAACGGCACCTGCGCGGAGCCGCCCACCCGGGAGACCGAGATGCCCGGGCTCATGGCCGGGCGGATGCCGGAGTTGAAGCGGTCGGTCTCGAGGAAGATCTGCCCGTCGGTGATGGAGATGACGTTCGTGGGCACGAACGCGGAGACGTCGCCGGCCTGGGTCTCGATGATCGGCAGCGCCGTCAAGGAGCCGGTCTGGCCCTTCACTTCGCCGTTCGTGACCTGTTCCACGTACTCGGCGTTGACGCGCGCGGCGCGCTCGAGCAGGCGCGAGTGCAGGTAGAAGACGTCGCCCGGGTAGGCTTCGCGGCCCGGCGGGCGGCGCAGCAGGAGCGAGATCTGGCGGTACGCCCAGGCCTGCTTGGTGAGGTCGTCGTAGATGACGAGCGCGTCCTGGCCGGTGTCGCGGAAGTACTCGCCCATCGTGCAGCCGGAGTACGCGGAGATGTACTGCATCGGTGCCGGGGTGGAGGCGCTCGCGGCGACGACGATGGTGTGGTCCATCGCGCCGCTCTCCTCGAAGGTGCGCACGATGTTGGCGATGGTGGACATCTTCTGGCCGATGGCCACGTAGACGCACTTGATGCCGCTGTCTTTCTGGTTGATGACGGCGTCGACGGCGATGGCGGTCTTGCCGATCTGGCGGTCGCCGATGATCAGCTCGCGCTGGCCGCGGCCGATCGGGACCATGGCGTCGATGCACTTCATGCCCATCTGCACGGGCTGGCTGACGCCCTGGCGGGCGATGACGCCGGGGGCGACCTTCTCGATGGGTTCGGTGCGCTCGGCGTCGATGGGGCCCTTGCCGTCCAGGGGGTTGCCGAGGGCGTCCACGACGCGGCCGAGTAGGCCGGGGCCGACGGGGACTTCGAGAATGCGCTCGGTGCAGCGCGCGGTCATGCCTTCGGAGAGGTCCTCGTAGTCGCCGAGGACCACGACGCCGACGGAGTCGCGCTCGAGGTTGAGCGCCATGCCGTAGACGCCGCCCGGGAACTCGATCATCTCGCCGTAGCGCGCGGCGGCCAGGCCGTGGACGCGGATGATGCCGTCCGAGACGCTGACGATGGAGCCCTCGTTCCGGGGCTGCGACGCGATGTCGAGGCTCTCGATGCGGTCCTTGATGAGGTCGCTGATTTCGGAGGGGTTGAGTTGCTGCATTCGTCTTTCCTCGATTCGTGTGGCGCGCGGTTACGTCCGGGTGAGGGACTCCGCGAGCTTGTCGAGCTTGCCGCGCACGGACCCGTCGACCACGGTGTCGCCGGCGCGCACGACGGCGCCGCCGATGAGGTCCGCGTCCACCACGGTGGAGAGCTGGATGTCGCGCTCGTAGCGGCGCTTGAGCGCGTCGTTGAAGCGGTCGAGTTCGTCGTTGCTGAGCGGTACGGCGCTCGCGATCTCGACGTCGAGCACGCGCTCCGCCTCCGCCTTCAGGGCTTCGAACTGCGTGCCGATCTCGGGCAGGAGGGTGAGGCGCTTGTTGGCCGCCAGGGTGTGCAGGAAGCGGCGGCCGGCGTCGTCGAGTTCGTCGCGGACGACGTCGATGAGGCCGTGGGCCTTTTGTTCGTCGGTGACGGCCGGGGACTCGATCATGGCCTGCACCGCCGGTTCCGCGACGGCCGCGGAGGCGACGGTGAGCATGCGGGACCAGCGGTCGAGCGCTTCCCGTTCGCTCGCGATCTCGAACACCGCGTTGGCGTAGGGGCGGGCCAGGGTGGCGAGTTCGGCCATAAGGAAGTTGCCTAGAGCTCTGCGGCGAGCCGGTTCAGGAGTTCGCCGTGGCGGTCACGGTCGATGTCCGCCTCGAGGATGCGCTGGGCGCCCTGGACGGCGAGCGCCGCGACTTCACCGCGGAGCGTTTCGCGTGCGCGGTTGAACTCCTGCTCGATCTCGGCGTTGGCCGCTTCCTTCAGGCGGTCGCCCTCGTCGCGGGCGTCCTGGCGGGCCTGCTCGACCATCTGCGCCGCCTGGCTGCGCGCCTGGTCGACGATGCGCTGGGCTTCCGCCTGCGCGTCCTTCAGGCGGTCGGCCACCTCTTCGCGGGCGCTCTCGCGGCTGCGTTCCGCCTCCTCGCCGGCGGCGAGGCCCTCGGCGATGGTCTTCTGGCGTTCCCGCATCGCTTCGATCAGGAACGGCCAGATGAACTTGTAGCAGAACCACACGAACACGATGAACGTGATCGTCTGGCCCAGGAGCGTCATGTTGATGTCCATCGTTTACCTCCCGGGGGGAAGTTGCGCCGGGCGGGTCAGCCGCCGACGGCGAAGATGACGTACAGGCCGATGCCGACCGCGATCATGGGCACGGCGTCGACCAGGCCCAGCACGATGAAGAGCTGCGTGCGGAGCATCGGCAGGAGTTCCGGCTGGCGCGCGACGCCTTCCAGGAACTTGCCCCCGAGGACGCCCACGCCCACGGCGGCGCCGACGGCGCCGAGGCCCATCATCAGGCCGCCGGCCACATACAAGAGAACTGCTAGTTCCACGGTTCGCTCCTATTTTTCTTGCGTCTTACGCTGTCAGTGCTCTTCTTCCACGTCGTACGCCTGGGCCAGGTAGACCACGGTGAGCACGGCGAAGATGAAGGCCTGGAGAGTGATGATCAGCACATGGAATACCGCCCAGGCCCATTGCAGTATTCCGCCGAAGATTCCGATGGCCCAGCCCGCGTACATCAGGGCGATCAGGATGAAGATCATCTCGCCCGCGTAGAGGTTGCCGAAGAGCCGGAGGCCCAGCGACAGGGGCTTCGCGAGCAGGGTGACCGATTCCAGGATGAAGTTGACCGGGGCGAGCACCTTCGGGAAGGGGTGGAAGGCGAGTTCGCCGAGGAAGCCGCCGGCGCCCTTCTGCCGGATGCTGTAGAAGAGGATGAGGGCGAAGACGGCGAGCGCCATGCCCATGGTGACGTTCGGGTCCGTGGTCGGGACGATCTTCATGTAGGGCACGCCGAGGGCGTAGGCGAGTTCCGGGATCCAGTCCACCGGGACCAGGTCCATCAGGTTCATCAGGAATACCCAGACGAAGATCGTGAGCGCCATGGGCGCGATGACGGCGTTGCTGTGGGTGAAGATGGATCTGCAGGTGTCGTCGATGAACTCGACGAGCATCTCCACGGCGTTCTGCAAGGCGCCTGGTATTCCGGCCGTCGCGCGTCTGGCGGCGATGCGGAAGATGAGGCAGAAGACGATGCCGAGGCCGATCGACCAGCCCATGGAGTCGACGTTGACGGAGAGGAACGTCATCGACGCGCCGTCCGCGCAGGGGGCGAACTGCCACGCGCCGTCCGAGCACTGACCGTAGGTGAGGTTGGTCAGGTGGTGCTGGATGTATTCGGCTGAGGTTTCGGCCATGTCTCTTCCGCCAGCCTGTTGGCTCCTGTTACCTGTGTTACCTGCCTGTCCCGGGCGTCACGAGCGGCCCCAACGCCTGCGCCAGCAGCGCGGCCGTCAGGGCCCCGAAGAACCCGAGGGGCTCGACCGGAACGAACCGGAAGACCGCGACCAGGAGTAGCGCCGTCAACGCCCACTTCCCGATGCCGCGTCCGAGGAGCCTGCGCGCCTCGGTCAGCCGCTCGGCGTCTCCGTCCGGAATCGCCCGCCGCACGGTGCCCAACGCGAAGTACGCGTTCGGCAAAACGACCGTGAGTCCCGCGAGCACCGCCGACCCCGCCTGCCCCGCTCCTCCATGTGGCGCCCCCAGGAGCCACATCGGCAGCGCGACCGCCGCGACCACGATGACCTGCAAGCCCACGATTCGGTAAGGCTCCGGCACGGCCACGCTCGTACGCGAAGGGGAGGGTGCGCGAGGCGCGCGCATTATACGGAGGCGGGGTGGGGTTTTGTAGGGGCCGGGGGGTTGTGGGCGGCGGCCTTCGGGGCCGTACGGTCGGCGGCGTCGGGACGGGACAGGTCCCTCGGCTACGCGGCCCTTGCTAGAGTCTCCTGTGGTGGAGGAACGTCTGTCTGGGCGCCCTCCGGTAGAGGGCCCAAGCCGTGCGCGGCGAATGTCGTCACCGAAATCACGGATGTCCTTGGCAGGGACACGACTTCGACTTCGTCCAGCCGCGCACCCACCTGGCGGACGCTCGTCAGGGTCAACGCTCGCGTCCCTTCGTCACGGTAGCCGATCGCGACGGGAATGATGGCCACATCGTCGCCCCACTCCCATGGGTATCTCTCGCCGACGATCAACCCGATGTACGAGTCGCCGGAGCCAGTGACCACCTCAACGACACGGCGCTTTTCGTAGGACTCTCGCAGCGCCCGGTTGACTCGGCCCTCTTCCGGGACGAGCCACTTGCGGGCCACGTCCTGCTCCGGGATCAGGTGATTGACGACACTCGAGGCCGTTACCGCGAAGAGGATCATGACCGTCGCGGTCGATGGGTCCTCGAAGGACAACTGTGCCTGCCACCAAGGAAACCAGGCGGCGGGCTCCGCGTGCACAAGCACATGGATCAGGCGTGTGAAGCCCAAGGCCAAGGCACCGGCCAGGATGCCCACAGACGCACAGAAGAACGCGAAGGCATAGCTCGGCGTTCTGGCTACGGCAGGCTTGAAGTAGTGGGTCCGCCGAAGTAGCCAGTACCCGACTACCGCGGGGACTACGATCGCGCCGAGGCTCACTCCTCTCGGTCCGCGCCCCGGCCGCGCTGCTGCTGGAGGTCGAACATTCTGCCGAGCATGGCGATCTGCTCCTGCACCCCCGGCTCCTCAAAGATCTCCGCCATCGACTTCTCGTACGCATCGACGGGCGCCCACTCGGACTTGGGGCGGCGCCTTGGCATCGGGAATATCCAAGGGTTGCGACTCGCGGCCATTGAGCACCTTCCAGCAGGGCCTTTGCTCGCAGCCAGTATCGAGCCGTGCCCGGAGGCGGTCAATACGGCCGAAGCTGAACTTCGTGTAAGCCCTGGCGCACAGGGACGGGGCAAGTCCTACACGGCGGAGGCCGGCAAAGGTCCCGGAGAGGTCTGAGCCAGCAGGTGATCTCGCAGTTCCAGGGCGATGACCTGAAACACTTCGAAGCGGG
>JAPPHP010000282.1 GCA_028821035.1 Gammaproteobacteria bacterium
GACCGGCCGTGACCCGGCAGGTCGAACGCGAGCACGCGGTATCCCTGGCGCGCGAAGTACCGGCTCGGCAGCACCCACACGGTGTGGTCCATGGCGGCGCCGTGCACGAACACGACCGTCGCCGCATCGGCGCCCGCGCGGCCGGTCCCCGTGCCCGCGAACGCCGTCCTGCCGTCGACCTTGAACCTCATCGCTGCGACCTCCGGAGCGCGCGGTCGAGATCCTCGACGAGGTCCGACGGATCTTCGAGGCCCACCGACAGCCGGACGAGGCCCTCCCCGATGCCGGCGGCCGCGAGCGCCTGCGCGTCCATGCGGTGGTGCGTCGTGCTCGCGGGATGGATGACCAGCGACTTCGCGTCGCCGACGTTGGCGAGGTGCGAGAACAGGGAGAGGCCCTCGATGAACTTCCGCCCGGCCGGCCTCCCGCCCTTGATGTCGAAACCGAACACCGCGCCCGCGCCGCGCGGCAGCAACTCCCGCGCGAGTTCGTGGTCGGGGTGGCTCGCGAGTTCCGGGTAGCCGACGGACTCGACCGCCGCGTGGCCTTCCAGGAACTCGGCGATACGCCGGGCGTTGGCGACGTGGCGTTCCATGCGTAGCGGCAGCGTCTCCAGCCCCTGCAGGATGTGGAAGGCCGTCGTGGGCGCCATGCACGCGCCGAAGTCCCGGATGCCCTCCTTGCGCGCCCGCGTGATGAACGCCTGCGGCCCGAACTCCTCCGCGAAGACCAGGTCGTGGAACCCCTCGTAGGTTTCCGTCAGCGTCGGGTAACGGTCCGACGCCTCCCAGTCGAACGTGCCGCCGTCGACCACCAGTCCCCCGATGACGATGCCGTGGCCGCTCAGGAACTTCGTCGCCGAGTGGAAAACGATGTCCGCGCCATGGTCAAACGGCCGGCAGAGCCACGGCGTGGTAAACGTCGAGTCGATCATGAGCGCGATCCCCGCGGCATGCGCGACCTCCGCCACGGCCCGGATGTCGAGCACCTCGAGGCCCGGGTTGCCGAGGGTCTCGCCGAACAGCAGTTTCGTGTTCCCCTGGATCGCGTCGCCAAAGGCCGCGGGCGAGCGGGGATCGACGAACGTCGTCTCGATGCCGAAACGCGGCAGCGTGTACTCGAGCAGGTTGTGCGAGCCGCCGTAGAGCGACCGGGAGGCGACGATGTGATCGCCGGCGGAGCAGACCGTCGCGATGGCGAGATGCATCGCCGCCTGGCCGCTCGCCGTCGCGATGGCGCCCACGCCCCCTTCGAGGGCGCTGATCCGCTCCTCCAGCACCGCGTTGGTGGGGTTCGACAGGCGCGAGTAGACGTGCCCCGCCCGCTCGATGTTGAACAGCCCCACCGCGTGGTCCGTGTCCGGGAACACGAACGACGCGCTCTGGTAGATGGGGGTCGCGCGGGCGCCCGTCTCGGGGTCCGCCACCTGTCCCGCGTGCAGGGCCAGGGTGTCGAAGCCCGTGCGCCGGGGCGCTCTGTGTACCTTGTCGCTCATGCGTGGCCCTGTCGGCGTCGGTGCGGCGATGGTACCCGACCGGGCGCCGCCGGCTTTTCCGGGCACCATCGCGCATAATCCCGTCTTCCGGAAGCAGGCCGGGGGGTCCCGTATCCGACGCCTCCTCGCAGTGAGGCCCATCGACGCGGTCGCGTACGCCGACGCAGCAGCAAGCAACTCGACGCCATGCCTATCGACATTCCCAGCTTTTGGCAACAGGTCGCTCTCGGGGAAGACTCCGACCTCGAGTTGAAAGAAGTCCGCTTCCGAGGCGGCCGCGTAGCGGCGCCGAGACGCGACGACCTTGCGGACGCGTTTGCCGCCTTCGCGAACGCCCAGGGCGGCAGGCTGGTCCTGGGGATAGACGACGACCGCCAGCCGCAGTCGCTCGATGCTCCCCGGCTGGACGCGCTTGCAGACTTCGTGAAGGAGGTCTGTTCGGACAAGGTCGACCCCGCGCTGGACCCCCGTTTCTATCGTGTGCCCGTGCCAGACTCGCCGGGGGGGCGCGGCGTGCTGGTCGTCGACATCGCACAAGGGATCACCGTACACCGTTCACCCGGCGGCCACTTCCGGCGTCGTGGGGACAGCCAGCGGCAAATGGGCGCCGACGAGATTCGGCGCCTCACCCAGTCGCGGGGGCAATCCGACATCGCCGCCACCGATACGCAGATCGTCCGCGGGACGAGCATCAACAGCCTGCGACCGGAACTCTGGCGGAGCTACGCCAGTTCACGTACCTCCGAACCAGCGGAAGTCGTCCTCGGAAAGCTCAAGTTCCTGAAGGGCGATGCCGAGGGCGTCCAACGCGCCACGGTCGGCGGTGTACTGCTCGGGGCGGACAATCCGACCGAGTGGCTGCCCAACGCCTACATGCAAGCTGTCTGCTACCAGGGCGTCGCCGCGGATGGAGCGAGCCAGCTCGACGCGCAGGACCTGGTCGGGCCTCTGGACCGGCAGATACGGGACGCCATGCGCTTCGTCGTCCGCAACCGCCGCGTCGCCGCCAGCAAGCGCCCTGGCCGCATCGACGTTCCCCAGTACAGCGAACGGGCGGTTTTCGAAGCCGTGGTTAACGCGGTCGTCCACCGCGACTATTCGATCCGCGGCTCCCGCATACGCCTGTTCATGTTCGACGACCGCCTGGAACTCTACTCACCCGGCGGCCTCTGCAACTCGATGACCACCGAGGATCTC
>JAPPHP010000085.1 GCA_028821035.1 Gammaproteobacteria bacterium
TGGGTGGGGGACGACGACGACGGTCCCACCGCGACGGCGGTGCGGGAAGCCCTCGTGGCCGCCGCCAGCCACTGCCCGGTGTTCGTGATGCACGGCAACCGGGACTTCCTCCTCGGTGACGGCTTCGCCGCGGACACCGGGGTCACGCTCATTCCCGACCCGCACGTCGTGCAGCCGCGCGCGGACGGACCGCGGCTCCTGCTCGCCCACGGAGACGCGTTCTGCACGCGGGATGCCGCGTACCAGCAGGCGCGGGCGGTGCTCCGCTCTCCGGCCTGGCAGTCTGACGTGCTCGCGCGCACGCTGCCGGAACGGCGCGCCCTCGCGCGGAGCCTGCGCGACCAGAGCCGGGCCGCGAACGCCAACAAGGCCGAGAACATCATGGACGTGACTGAGGAGGAAGTCGCCGCCGCGATGCTGCGCCACGACTGCCCCGTGCTGATTCACGGACACACGCACCGACCCGGGGTCCACGATGTCCTACTCGGGCCGGACGGCCGGACCGGCCGCCGCTACGTGCTCGGGGACTGGGGACGATGCGGCTGGACGCTGCGCCTCGGCCGCGAGATGGCGCTCGAGTGCTTCCCGCTCGCCGGCACGGCGTAGGAACGCTCGCTACACCTCCTCCGACTCCCCTGCCAGGGCTTCCGGATTCGGCGGACCGCTGTGGAAGCGCAACACGCGGTCGGGCTCGGTGACGAGCCGTCCCTCCACGGCCAGCATCTCTTGCGCGCGAGCCTCCACCGGCGCGTCGGCGCAGGAGCGCGCCAGGGCGAGGTAGGTCTCGAAGTGACGCGCCTCCGAGGCCAGCAGGCCGGCATAGAGTCGGCCGAGGTCGCCGTCGAGGCGCGCCGCGAGCAGGGCGAAACGCTCGCAGGAACGGGCCTCCACGATCGCTCCGGCGATGAGCGTGTCCACCAGCCGGGCCGGCTCGTGCGCCGCGGCGAGACCGAACAGGCGGCCGGCGTAGCGGGACGGCGACAACCGCCGCGGGGCGATGTCGCGGCGCCGCATCGCCCGCAGCACTTCCTCGAAGTGGCGCAGTTCCTCGCGGGCGAGCCTGGCCAGGGGCGCGAGGAGGTGCGCCTGCGCGTCGTAGCGATACAGCATGCCGATGGCCGTGCCCGCGGCCTTCTTCTCGCAGTTGGCGTGGTCGATCAGCAGGGTGTCCACGGCCCGGACCGCTGCCTCGACCCAGGCGTCGGGCGTCGCCGTGCCGAGAAACGCGCGTACGGCGCCGATATCGGGCGCGCGGCTCACTCCGCCGGGATGCGGAAGTTCCGCTCGTAGGCGGCCGTGGAACGCGTCAGGAACTCGCGGGAGATGGTGGCGAAGAGCTCCGCGGGAGGCACGGCCGCGCCCGCCTCCGACGTCGCGAGCCCGAGTGCGGCGAAGTCCGGCGCGCCGCGGGTGCGGCGCAGGGTCTCGTACGCGAGGGTGAGCAGGGTCTGTTCCGGTACCGGAACGATGTGCATCCGCGCGGCCGCCGCCTCCAGCGCCTCCGCGTCGGTCACGGACAGGAATCCGGCCACGCTCGCGTCGCGCAGTTCGGCGAGGCGGCGCCAGATCGCCTGGCGCTGTTCCGGCTCATAGCCGTTCCAGTCCACCACCTCGTGGGCGAAGCGCTTGCAGCCCCGGCACACGAGGTCGCCGAAGGTCGTCGAGCACACGCCGATGCAGGGACTCGTGCGTTCCCGCCGCGGTCTTGCCCCGGGGCGCTCAGGCATGGCTCGACAGCTCGATCACGGGCTGTTCTTCGAGGGCGTCCTCGCGCAACTGCTTCATGCGGTCGTTGCGGCGGCGCGACAGGCGGGCCAAATAGGCCTCGTCGATGTCCCCCGTGACGTACTGGCCGTCGAAGACCGAACAGTCGAAGTCCCGCAGGTCCGGATTGCCCTCCCGGGCCGCCAGGACCAGGTCCTCGATGGTCTGGTAGACGAGCCAGTCGGCCCCGATCAGCGCCCCGATCTCCTCTTCGGTGCGGTTGTACGCCACGAACTCGTTGGCCGCGGGCATGTCGATGCCGTACACGTTCGGGTAGCGCACCGGCGGCGCCGCGCACGCGAAGTACACCTTGCGCGCCCCCGCCTCCCGCGCCAACTGGATGATCTGCCGCGTCGTGGTACCGCGCACGATCGAATCGTCGACCAGCAGCACGTTCTTGTCGCGGAACTCGAGCTCCACGGCATTGTGCTTGCTGCGCACCGACTTCCGGCGCTGGGTCTGCCCCGGCATGATGAAGGTGCGGCCGATGTAGGGGTTCTTGACGAGGCCCTCGCGGAACTTGACGTCGAGCTGGTGGGCCAGCGGCAGCGCCGCCGTACGCGCCGTGTCGGGGACCGGGATCACGACGTCGATGTCGTGCCCCTTGCCGGGATAGCGGGAGAGGATGCGCTCGGCGAGGCTCTCGCCCATCCGCAGGCGAGCCTTGTATACGGAGATCCGGTCGATGATCGAGTCCGGGCGGGCGAGATAGACGTGCTCGAAGATGCACGGCGAATAGGCGCGCTCGATGCCGCAACGCCGCGTGTGCAGATTGCCCTCGATGTCGATGTAGACGGCCTCGCCCGGCAGCACGTCGCGGATGACCTCGAAGCCCAGGATGTCCAGGGCGACGCTCTCCGACGCGATGATGTACTCGGTGCCGCGCTCGGTCTCGCGGCGGCCGTAGATGAGCGGACGGATC
>JAPPHP010000428.1 GCA_028821035.1 Gammaproteobacteria bacterium
CCCCTGGGCGGCCTCGCCCTGGACGGGTCGGTCGCGCTGCCCTGCAGCCCGCGCAGCCAGCGGGCCGTGGCGGGCAGTCCGCCGAACGTGAACACGTGAATCCCCGCGAGACCGGCACTGTCAGGCGCGTTCCGGTATTCGGCGAGTTCCCGCACCAGCGTGTCCGGTGTCCACCGCCCGAGGAGCCGCACCACGCCCGGCCGCCGGGTCAGCGCACGCGCCGACGTCGTGACGCCGCAGCGGGCGGCGAACGCCAGCAGCGTCCGCAGGCGCGCCGGCCCGGGGAGGCCGATGTGCACGGGGACGGGGCATTCGCGGTCGCGCATGGCCTCGAGCAAGGCGATGGCGTGCCGGGCGGCGAAGGTGAACTGCGTCGTGATCCACATCTCGGTATCCGTCGCCCGTGCGTACTCCAGCTTGCGCGTGAGCGCCGCGTCGAGGTCCCGGGCGCCGACGAAGGGGTGCTCCTCCGGGTAGCCCGTGACGCCGATCCGATGGAAACCCCTGGCGGCGAGCTTCCCGGACTCGAGGACGTCGAGGGTGTCCCGGTACGGTCCGGCGGCTCGCCGGCGGTCCCCCGCCACCAGCAGGAGTTCCCGGACGCCGGCCCCGGCAAGCTCCGCCAGCCAGTCGTCGAGCTGCTCCGCCGATGCAAGCCACCGCGCGGGCAGGTGCGGTACGGGAGACAGGCCATCCGTGCGCAAGCGCCGGCACGCGGCCACCGTGTCGCTCCACTTGGCCCCGGGAACGAACGGGATGTAGACCTGCGCGCCTTGCGGCAGGTGGTCGCCGGGGGACCCGGTCGAACGGAGCTGCCGCGGCGAAAGTTCCACCGAGGCGCCGCGGGCGAGCACGCGCAGGGTGTCGAGCACGTCCGCTTCGGGGGTCGCCGCGAGCCTGTTGGAGGACGCGCGCATGGGGATCAGTCGACGCTGTCGCGTCCCCGTGCCCGCGCCCGCTCTCGGGCGTTCGGGTTCACGGACGGACGGAACGGCACGTCCACGACCTCCGCCGGCGCGGCCTCGCCGGGCGGCTCCGCATACTGCTTGGGCAGATGTACGCCGAGCCGCGTGCCGACGGCGCGCATCTCCCAGGGCACGTAGCCGAGGGCGATGTTGGTCTCGAGTTCCGGCGAGAACCACGGCGACGTGACGTAGCCGACCGGGTCCCCGCCATCCCCGGGCGAGACCAGCCAGAAGTCGTTGGCATAGTCGGTCACGGGGCGGCCGGCGAACGTCATGCCGACGAGGACGTTGCGGAACGGTGGAGACCCCGCCTCGATGGCCCGCCGCGCGGCTTCGAGAGCGGCCCTGCCGACGTAGTCGGCCTGCTTCCTGCGCGGCACCTGGTAGCCGAGATTGCACTGGAACGGGAGCGTCTCCTGGTCCATGTCCTGGCCCCAGGACAGGATGCCGGCGGCGATGCGGCGGTGATGGGCGGGGGCGGTGACCATGAGTTGGTGGCGCTCGCCCGCTTCCAGGACGCCGTACCAGAGATCCTCCGCGTACAGCGTCGCGTCCTTCAGGTAGATCTCGTAGCCCTTTTCGCCGGTGAAGCCCGTCTGGGAGACGATGACGTCCCGCCCGTTCACCTGGCCTCCCATGAGGCCGTAGTAGGGGATGTCGCGGACACCCTCGCCGAACAGGTCCACCATGAGGGCCTCGGACTTCGGCCCCTGGATCTGCACCGGCGCCACGTCGATCTCGGTGATGGACACGTCGCACCGGAGTCCGAGGTTCACGCCGCGCAGCCACATCTCGAGGTCGCTGTCCGCCAGGGAGAACCAGAACTCGTCGTCGGCGACGCGTAGCAGCACCGGGTCGTTGAGCACCCCGCCGTCCTCGTTGCAGAGGATGACGTATTTGGCGTGCATCGGTGCGATCCGGGTCGCGTCGCGGGTGATGACGTGGTTGACGAACGCTTCCGCGTCGGGGCCCTTCACCTGGATCTGCCGCTCCACCGCCACGTTCCAGAGCGTCACGTGGTTGACCAGCGCTCCGTACTCGACCATCGCCCCACCGTCCTCGGGACGGACGTAGCCGCGGGGATGGTAGACGCGGTTGTATACGGTCGCCCGCCAACAGCCGGCCTCCATGGACAGGTGCCAATAGGGGGACTTGCGGACGCGCGTGGATATGAGGAGGCCTACGGGCGTGGGCCCCGACTGCCGCAAGTTGATGGGAACGCGCCGGTCCGACTGATCGACGCCGACGCATTGCCTGAGCGTGTCCTTTTCCATCGCGTTCCCGCATGCGATGCCGAGTCGGGCGCGGCGGGATGATTGCCCCAAAACGAGGTGCGCGATAGGTTCTGGACGCGACGCCGAATGGTCGTTATGCGACACGCTCCAAGCCGCCGCCGGGCGCCCGTCAGGTGCCGGTTCGGCGTCCCGTCGGCGGTGTCCTCAGGCGGTCGCGCGCCGCTCGTCGGAGGGCCTGCGTTCGTACTTCGCGAAATAGGACTTGGCGAAGCGCGCCGGCGTCGAGAAGCCGCACCGCGAAGCGATGGCGGCGACGGGCATACCGGTCTGCAGCAACAGCAGGCGGGCCTGTTGCAGGCGGACATCCAGGTAGTAGCGCGACGGCGTGCAGTGCAGATACTCCTGGAACAGGCGCTCGAGCTGCCGGGGGGAGACGGAGAGGTAGCTCGCCATCTCGCCCAGCGTGAGGGGCTCTTCGATGT
>JAPPHP010000386.1 GCA_028821035.1 Gammaproteobacteria bacterium
CCAACACCTCGTGGGAGTACTGGCGCGGGGACGCGGCCCTGGTCCATGTCGATCCGGGCGGCGCCAGGGACCTGTCGGAGCATCCGAACGAACGCCGTTACGCCTTTGCCGGCACGCACCATGTCAACGGCATCCTGCCACTGACGGATACCTTCCCGCTTACCGGCACACGGGGCCGCTACACCTTCAACGTCGTCGACCACTCGCCGCTCGTACGCGCCGCGCTGGTCAACCTGGACCGCTGGGCGGCGGGCGTCGCCGAGCCTCCGCCGAGCGCCGTGCCGCGGCTCGCCGACGGGACGCTGGTGGAGCGCGCCGACGTGCTTGAGCGGTTCGAGTCGACGCTCGGCCTGCAGACGCTCGACGAGGAGCAGCTCGGGGGCCTGGACCACCTGGACCTCGGCCCGGAAGCGGCGGAGGGCGTGTGCCGCTTTCCGGGGCAGCGTCTCGGGCCTTTCCCCCGGCTCGTATCGAATGTCGGACCGGACCTGAACGAGTTGGGCGGGATCCTGCTGCCGGACATCTCGGTCCCCGTGGGCGTGCACACGGGCTGGAACCCGCGCCACCCCGCGCAGGGCGCCCCCCGCCAGGCGGCGGCCTTCGCGGGGTTCACCCGCTTCTTCGACGCCGGCGCGCTGGCCGACCGATACGGCACGCGGGACTTGTACGAGGAGCGCGTGCGGGCAGCGACGCGCGCGCTGGTCGAGGCCGGCTATGTACTCGAGTACGACGAGGAACTCCTCGTCCGCAATGCCCTCACGCGTTACGACATCGCGTCGGAGAGGGACGAGGGTGGCGTATGACCGCTTCCCGGCGCGGAGTTCTCTTTCTGTCCTGCATGCTGGCCGGCCTTGGACTGTTCGGCTGTGGCGGCGGCGGAGGCGGGAGCGGGCCGCCACCGAACCGTCCGCCCACGGCGAGTTTCACGGCTACGCCGGACGGCGGCCCGCCGCCGCTGACGGTGGCCTTCGACGCCTCCGGTTCCCGCGACGTCGACGGCTCGATCACGGAATACGCCTGGGACTTCGGCAACACGGCGACCGGGACCGGCCAGACGATCGACAACACCTACGGCAGGTCGGGCGTCTACGAGGTGCGGCTGACCGTGACGGACGACGACGGCACCCAGGCGACCGCCACGCGGGAACTCGTCGTCAACCTGCTCCCGACCCCGAGGATCGAGGCGAGTCCGGTGGACGGCCAGGCGCCCGTCACGGTGACGTTCGACGCGTCGATGTCGAGTGACGAGGACGGCGAGATCGTGTCGTTCGAATGGGACGTGGCCGGGTCTGCGCACACAGACGTCACCACCGTTGAGCACACGTTCGAGGAACCCGGCGTCTACCCCGTGCGGCTCACGGTGACGGACGACCTCGGCGGCGCCGCCGAGGTGGTCTTCGAAGTCAATGTCCGGGACGACGCGGGCGTGCCCTACACCGTGCCCTACGTCCCGACCGCGCCGTACGCGGACGCGCTCCGGCCCTGTATCTACGCCGGCGACGCGGCGCAGGTGGACTGCACCACGGAACGGCTGCCCTTCCTCGGGACGGAGTTCGTCGCGCCGTCGGTGGACGACGTGATGACGCGCGTCCTGGTCTCCCACCGCTGGATGGGCGACAGTCTGCGCGAGACGCTGGAACGGCTGCCGCTGGACCTGCGGCTCCTGACGCGCTCGCTCACGACCATCGTCATCGCCAGCGACATTCGTCCGGCCTACTACTGGGCCCGGACCGGCGCGATCTACCTGGACGCCGGGTTCTTCTGGCGCACCCCCGAGGAGCGGGCGGTGGTGACGATGGAAGAGGACTTTCGCGCCGGCTTCGGGAGCCGCATGCAGTTCTCCATACCCTGGCGCTACGTGCGCAGTAACATCGCGTGGAACGACCCCGCGGGCGCGGAGGGGTCGACCCGGGCGGACCGGCTGCTGCCGTTCATCGCGTTTCTGCTCTACCACGAGCTATCGCATGCCGCCGATTTCATGCCGGCCGCCGGGCTCGACGAGGTCGATGCCGCGGGGACGGCACTCGACGCGATCTGGGCGCAGAGGTTCTCCTGGCCGTCGTCGCGGCTTGCGTCTCAGCATCCACTGCGTTCCGGGCTGATGCGTTCCCTCGGCGAGATCTTCTTCGCCGGCCGGTCTTCGACCGAGGCCGAAGAGGCCCTGCTGCCGGACGACATCGTCGACGCGTTCGCAACCGACGGCGCGGTCGACTTCTACAGCTACTCGAGCCAGTTCGAAGACCTCGCCGATCTGCACGAAACGATCCTCATGAGCTACCACCACGACTTCGAGAAGGATGTCGCGATCGTCGGGACGGAGGCGGAGGAGCGCAGAGACGCGATCGTGGCGTGGGGCCAGCGCGGGCGGATGACCGATCCGAACGTGATCGACCGGATGCGCTTCGTGATCGACGCCATGTACCCCGGGGACGCCCAGGAACTGCACGGCTACCTGACCGGCCGGCCGGCGCCCCTGCCGATGCGGCGGGGCGAGACCTGGGCGGAGAACGTCGTGCTGGCCGGGGGTGGGCGCTTCAATGCGCCGCCGCTGGGGAATGCGGGGGCCCGATCCTCGGCCGGGTCGGGACATCCGCCACTCCTGGGTTGCCTGCGCGTCGACGGTCTTCCGGGTGCACGTCAGATTTGTGGGTAGGGGTCAGGGATTGGCGACCCGGCGCTCC
>JAPPHP010000329.1 GCA_028821035.1 Gammaproteobacteria bacterium
AATCGATGACGCGCTCGCCACTCGCGGGAAGCCGGTCCAGTTCGTCGACGACCAGTATGCACGGACGCCCGTCGGTTCGGATTCCACCCAGCAGACTGTCGAGGTCGAACATCTCGTGTGCGTTGAACGCTCTGTCGCGGACCCCCTCGACGTTCCAGGGCACCGCGACAGCATAGGACAAGTGGGCGACCAGCCTGCGAGCGTCGTCCTGCTCGTCGGCCGAGAGCCAGATAACCAGATCACCCCGTGCCTCCGCCCGGCGGCAGCAGGCCGCAAGCACCGTCGTCTTGCCGAATCCGCCGGGAGCGGCGACAAGCGTCAACCTGCGTTGCCCGGGATCGCAACGATCCAGGAGATCCGGCCGCTCCACGGCGCTTTCGGGAGCATCCGGAACGGCGGTCTTCTCCGGGGACACCCGATAGGAGATCTCCGACGCGTCGTCCCTGACGCCCGGATGCGTTGTTTTGGCGCCCTTTGGCACGGCACTCCGCCCTGAGGCCCGACACCGTGCCGGGCCCCCCGTTCGAGCGGCGAAGCTTAACGCATGGAAGTTCGATTGAGCGCGGCAGGCGTCACATGATGCGCATGCGCCGGAGCGCCGGCAGTACGAGGCCGGACGGACGACGGACGGCGGGGCTGGGACGCGGGCGGAGCCGTTGCCGAACGTCAGTAAAACGGCCAGCCGGCCACGGGGCGCCACGGACTCGCTACAGACGCCGCGGCCGCATCCAGACCGAAGTCGTACGCGGACCCGCTCACCGGCCGCCGGCCATGTCCGCCACCGCTTGTCCGGCAACCAGCCGGACGCTGCTGTCCTCGGACGTTGCGGAAGCGGGAGCCACCAAGCCGCGCCCCCGCGTGTCGAGGCGTTCCCGCGCCGCCGCGAGTTCCCGCCGTTCCGCCGCTAGTTCCTCGCGGTCGGCCTCGACCCGACGACGCGCGTCGCGCAGACTTTGCCGCTCGCGCGCGAGTTCCGCACGCTCCCGCGCAAGCTCCGCACGCTCGCGCTCGATCTCCGCGCGCTCACGCTCGACGAGCGCGCCCGAGTGGCGCAGCCGTTCTAGTTCGTAGGCGGCCAGCTCCATCGCGGTGGACGCCTCGGCGAGGGAGGGCGGCACGTATCCCGCCATGGCCGGCTGATCGTCGAACGCGACGGCGATGCCGCCGAAGTACCCTTCCCAGAACCGCTTGTGCGCGGTGCGCCCGTCCTCCGCATCGGTCGTCCCGACGCGCGGCACGTAGTGGATCCGCACAGCCGTCCCGGGCGGGAAGCCACGCAGTGACTCTTCCATCAGCAGCTCGGACCAGGCCGCCGTCATCCGTTCGTAATCCCACTCCGGGAGCGGCGTCTCGGCGTGCGAAAACCACCGCGCATGCTGCACGAGATCCGAGAACAAATGGAGCGTGCCCGGTACGCCTTCGAACTCGCGCGCCGTGGCCTCCAGCGCCTCCACCAAGTAGGTGGGGCCGGCTCCCTGGCCGAGTGTTTCGACGGCCAGGGCGTCGACGCGGCGCACGAGGGTGTCGCGCTGGCGGCAGAAGTCCCTGGCGCTGGCGCGCGCCGCCGGCGGCACCTGGGCGGGCAGGTCGCAGTCGTCCGCAGCGCTGTGTTTCGAGGACTCGGTGGCGAGACCGGCGAGGTCGACCGTCTTGCAGAGCCGGCCGAGCAGCGTGCGCGGCGCCTCGGCGTGCGGACTCAGCGCGTAGACGCCGAGGTCGGTGCCGGGCGCCATCTCCAGCGCCGCCTGACGCAGCAGGGCGCCGGGCAAGGCCACGTGACCCGCGTCCAGCGGCTTGCGGAGATCGACCAGGAAGGCGGCGCGGGACACGTCCGGACCGTCGCAGGGATCCTGGGACTCCGCGCCGTTGGACGCCGCGTTCCCGTTTGCCGCGAAGACGATGTAGACGCCCACCGCGACGGCGAGGACCACCGGGGCCAGCAATACCGGCGTGACCGGCCGGCGACCTTGCCCCGCCCTCATGCCGCCATCCCCGGCAGGCTGATGCGGAGGACGGTGCCACCGCCCGGCTGCGAGCCGACGGCGATGCGACCGCCGTATCTCTGGACGATGTGCTGGGTGATCGCGAGGCCGACGCCCGGGTGATCGTCGCGCGCACCCGCGAACGGCAGGAACATCCGCTCGCGATCCTCGGCGGAAAGGCCGACGCCGTTGTCGAGAATCGTCACGGACGCATCGTCGCCGTCGCCGGCCGTCTTGATCCGGATCTCGCCCTCCTCGGCGTCGAGGCCCTTCTGGCGTATGGCCCATGCCGCGTTGTCGAGCACCTGCTCCAGCATCAGGCAGACTTCGGTTTTCGAGGCGAATACCTGCGGGGCATCGCCGAGTTCGGCGACCACCGTCGCGCTGTCGGCGACGCCAACGGCCTCGAGCGCCGCGCTGGCACAGTCCTTCAGGTCGATCAGGTCGTAACGGTCGTTGCGTGCGGCGCTTCCGGCCGCGAAGCGCTCCGCCAGCATGGCGATCTCCTCCATCTCTTCGACCGCCGTCTCCGCATCGTCGTCGGGGAGAGGCAGCGCGCGTACGGCCTGGGCGACCCTGGTGGCCACCACCTCGGCCAGGATGCGTTGCGCGAGCAACGGTTTCTGCGAGGCATCCGCCTGCTCGTGGTGGATGCCGGCACCGTTCGCCACCGCCTCCGCGGGCGCGGCCTCCAC
>JAPPHP010000290.1 GCA_028821035.1 Gammaproteobacteria bacterium
CCGCCGGCAGGTCCTCGCCGACGAGCAGCGTCCCGTCGAGATCGAGCGCGAGCGCGGCGTAGGCCATCAGGCAACCTGCGAAATGACTTCTTCGCCGAAGCGAGGCAGCGCGCTCGCCGGGTCGCCGCCCAGCGCGAAGAGCGGCACTATCAGCCTGTGCACGCCGAGGTCCTCGAACTGCCGCACGGCATCCGAACCGCCCCGGCCGGGCCACATGCAGGTGATCTCGATCTCCGAGTAGTCCCGGCCAATCTCGGCGCACGTATCCTTGAGGGGCGCCAGGAGGCCGGCGATTTCGTCGATGTTCGTACCCGGGACATACCAGCCGTTACCGTGCCGCGCGATGCGCTCGAGGACCTTGCCCTTGGACCCGCCGATGATGATGGGCAGGGGATCCTGGACGGGGCGGGGATAGCTCTTGAAGCCCGACCACTTCACGAAGTCGCTCTCATGCTCGACCACGTCGCCCGACCACACCTTGCGCATGGCCTCGACGTAGTCGTCGAAGCGCGCGCCCCGTCGTTCGAAGGGGACTCCCATCGCATCGAACTCCTCGCGCAGCCAGCCGATGCCGAGCCCGAGCAGCAGGCGCCCCCCCGAAAGTGCGTCCAGGCTCGCCGCCTGTTTCGCAAGGAACAGCGGGTTGGCCTGCGGGAGGATGTTGACGCCGGTGCCGAGCCGGATGGTCTTGGTGGCCGCCGCAGCGGCGGTGAGGGCGATGAGCGGGTCGACGAACGGGGTTTCCGGGGACGCTCCCATCTTGCCCGACGCGTCGTAGGGGTACTTCGACGCGTACTCGAGGGGCACCACGACGTGCTCGAAGGTCCACACCGACTCGAAACCCGAGTCCTCGGCGAGACGGGCGAGCCCGACCACTTCCTCGGCGGTGCTGACGCCGATGTTGACGGGGATCATTCCTATCTTCATGACGAGCGGGCCTCCAAACCCAGCAAGAAGTACTGACCTCCAACGGCCTTGAGACTTGAACCACCGGCAAACATGAGCCGCGGACAAGGACTGGCCCGGATGGTGCCGCGAAGCGCGGCATTATGGCGGAAGCGACCCCCTCGATGCTTCGCGTATGTTTGTATGATCCCGCCGGCCGTCTCGAGGACCGCGCCATTCGACCCTTCCTGACAGTGCTCGCGCTGGGCGCGACGCTCGCTCTCGCCGAGCCTCGCTACGAGCACGGCATATCGTTCTTCGGCGCCTTCAAGTACGCCCCGGACCTCGCCCACTTCGACTACGTGAGTCCCCACGCCCCGAAGGGCGGCACGCTCGTCCTCGGCTCGCAGGCAAACTGGAACAGCTTCACGCCGCTGCTCGGCAAGGGCGTCCCGACGCCCGGGATGAACGTCATCTTCGAGTCCGTCCTCTACGACGGCCTGCTGATGGGCAGCGACGACGAACTGGGCACTTACTACGGCAACCTGGCCGAAGCGGTGATGGTTCCGGAGGACTTCCGCTGGGCGCGATTTCGGCTGCGCCCCGAGGCGCGCTTCCACGACGGGATGCCCGTGACCGCCAGGGACGTGGCGTTCACGTTCGACCACATCGGGAGGAACTCGTGGGCTGGCGTCCGCGTCGCCTTCAGCATGGTCGCCGCGACCGAAGTCCACAACGACCGCGAGGTGACCTTCCACTTCCACGACACCGGGGGGCTGAACGCGGGCGTCGTCATCAGCCTGGGCAAGGTACCGATCATCCCGGAGCATTACTGGCGGGACCGGGACATCTCCGCCACCACCCTGACCCCTCCGGTCGGCAACGGGCCTTACCGGGTCGCGGCGGCGGAGCAGGGGCGCTTCCTGCTATACCAGCGCGTGCCCGACTACTGGGGCCGGGAACTCGGCCTGAACCGCGGCCGCCACAACTTCGACTTCATCCGCTACGACTACTACCGCGACGCCACCGTCGCCCGCGAGGCCTTCCGCAAGGGCCTGATCGACTACCGGACCGAGTCCGACCCCCGCTACTGGCGGCACGGGTACGAGATCCCGGCGCTCGACAAGGGCTTTCTCGTCAAGCGCCGCCACAACTACGCGATGTACGTCGGCATCCTGCGCGGACTCGCGATCAACGCCCGCCGGGAGCGCCTGACCGACCTGCGCGTCCGGGAGGCCCTGACCCTCGCGTTCGACTTCGACTGGTTCAACCGCGTGCTGAACGACCACTTCAACGCCCGCGTCGAGAGCTACTTTCCCCATACCCGCTTCGCGGCCACGGGCCTGCCGAGCCCCGCCGAACTCGCCTTCCTGGAACCGTACCGGGCGACGCTGCCCGAGCGCCTGTTCACCCAACCGTTCGCACTGCCGCGCGGCGACGGCTTCGGGCGCAACCGGGAGGCGCTCGAGACGGCGCGCCGGCTCCTTGCGGAGGCCGGCTGGAACGTGCGCGACGGCCAGCTACGCAACGCCGCCGGCGAGCCCTTCGAGTTGACCCTGCTCGTCCGTACGAGCAGCGACGTGCGTCTGCTGATCCACTATGCCGACCAGCTGCGTCTCCTCGGCTTCGACGCGAAGATCCGGCTCGTCGAGACGGCGCAGTACGTCAACCTCCTGAAAGTCTTCGACTTCGACATCACCCTGAACGCGTACGGGACCGCGCAGCCGCCCACCGCGGAGGTGATCTCCTACTTCCACTCCGACACCATCGACAGACCC
>JAPPHP010000031.1 GCA_028821035.1 Gammaproteobacteria bacterium
CCGAAGCCGAGGCCGTGCAGGACCTCGCCCGCCCGGGCCTCCGCGTCGTATCCGCCCACGTCCTCCAACTGGACGTGCAGGTGGGCGAGGGCGTCGTCGTTCCCCGCCCGCTCCGCTGCCGCGATCTCCGCCTGCACCGCCCGGAGCGGGCGATCCCCGTCGAGCGCGAAGTCGAGGGCGGACCGCACGCTCGGCTCCACGGCCTGGTCGAGCCACGCCAGCCGCCATCCCCGCGGGCGCAGGACCTCCCCTTCTTCCGGCAGGAGCCGGCCGCGAATCAGTTCCACGAGCGTGGTCTTGCCGACCCCATTGCGGCCGACGACGCCGGCCGTGTGTCCCGCGTGAACGGTGAGGCTCGCGCCGTCGAAGACCGCCCGTTCCCCGCGCTTCAGAATGACGTCGATGAGTTGCAGCATGGCGTGCGGACCGCCAAGCGGCCGCGGCGATCGCGCCACGGCCCGTTCGGCCGACGGCGGATTCTATCCGACCCGCCCAGGCCCCTCCGGCCGGACCCCCCGGCGCAGGTCGCAGACGGCCGCTGGCCTGCCATCTGGCACTCGTTCTACAATGCCCTTTCGGTCACGACCGCTTTCGAGGGCGCGCGCACATGAGCCAGGAAGTCTTGGACACGATCCGGGAGCAGATCGACGCCAACCCCATCCTCCTCTACATGAAGGGCTCTCCGCAGGCGCCGCAGTGCGGTTTCTCGGCGCAGACGGTGCAGTGCCTGATGGCGTGCGGGGAACGGTTCGCCTACGTCGACATCCTGGGCCATCCCGCCATCCGGGCCACCCTCCCGCAGTACGCCAACTGGCCGACCTTCCCCCAGTTGTACGTCGAGGGCGAACTGGTCGGGGGCTGCGACATCGTGACGGAGATGTACCAGTCGGGCGAACTCGAGCCGCTCCTGAAGGAAGCGGCCGCGCGGGCCGAAGAAAGCTAGCCCTCAGTCCGACCCGAGGACATCCGGGATCAGCCCCGCCGGGGCGGACGCGTCCCAGGTGTTGACGATCGAGCAGAACAGCCGCGCCGTCGTTTCCGCGTCGTAGCCCGCGCTATGTGCGCGCTTGTCCTCGAACTCGAGGCCGGCGCGCGCGCACGCCTCGCTGAGTACGGTGTGCCCGTACGCGAGCGCCGCCAGGGAAGCCGTATCCAGCACCGTGAACGGGTGGAAGGGATTGCGGCCGATGCGGTTGCGGGCGGCCGCCTCCAGCACGAACCCGTGGTCGAAGTGGGCGTTGTGCGCCGTCAGCACGGCCCGTTGACAACCGCTGCGCTTCACGACGCCGCGTACGAAGCGGAACATCTCCCGCATCGCCTCGGCCTCGGGGACCGCGCCGCGCTCCGCATCGCCGAGTTCGATGCCGGTCAACTGCAGCGAGGCCGCTTCGACGCGCGTGTCCGGATGCGGCTCCACGTTCCAGGTCCGCAGCGTCTCGATGCCGAGCAGGCCTTCGTTCCAGGCGAGACTCACGGCCGCGATCTGCAGGACGGCATGGACCTCCTTGTCGAATCCGCCCGTCTCCAGGTCCACCACGACCGGTGCAAAGCCGCGAAAACGGGCTTTCATCTGACTCATCGCGCCCCCTCGTGTCCCCCCGGCCGATGCGTCGTCTCGGTCTTGTGGACCCCCTAACTTAACACGCCCCACACCCCTTCCACGCCCGCGTTCGAAAGTCCGGCCGTCGCCGCTTCCGCGCGCGAACCCCTGCTGTACCATTACGCGTTTTTTCCTCGGGGGCACGCGATGAAGATCGTGCTGGCGTATTCCGGCGGCCTCGACACCTCGGTGATCTGCCGATGGTTGCAGGAGGTCTACGACGCGGAGGTGGTGACCTTCACCGCCGACATCGGCCAAGGTGAGGAAGTGGAGCCGGCGCGCGAGAAGGCGCGGGCCCTCGGTGTCGACGAGATCTACATCGAGGACCTGACGGAGGAGTTCGTCGCGGACTTCGTCTACCCCATGTTCCGCGCCAACACCGTCTACGAGGGCGAGTACCTGCTGGGCACGAGCATCGCCCGCCCGCTCATCGCCAAGCGGCTGGTCGAGATCGCCGCGGAGACCGGCGCGGAGGCCGTCGCCCACGGCGCCACCGGCAAGGGCAACGACCAGGTGCGTTTCGAACTGGGCGCCTACGCGCTCGATCCCGACATCCGCGTCATCGCCCCCTGGCGGGAGTGGGACCTCACCTCGCGGGAATCGTTGATGGCATGGTGCGAGAACCGCCAGATTCCCGTCGACTTCCACCAGGGGGAGAAGCCGCCGTATTCCATGGACGCCAACCTCCTGCACATCTCCTACGAGGGCGGCGTACTCGAAGACCCGGGAAGCGAGCCCGACGAGGCCATGTGGCGCTGGACCGTGTCACCGGAGCAAGCCCCCGACACGCCGCTCACCGTCGACCTCGACTTCCACCGCGGTGACGTCGTCGCGGTCGACGGCGAGCCCATGACGCCGGCGGCGGTGCTCCGCCATCTCAACACCCTCGGCGGAGCGCATGGCATCGGTCGGAGCGACATCGTCGAGAACCGTTACGTAGGTATGAAGTCCCGGGGCTGCTACGAGACCCCCGGCGGGACGATCCTCCTGAAGGCCCACCGCGCCATGGAGTCCCTCACCATGGACCGGGAGGTCATGCACCTGCGCGACGAGCTGATGC
>JAPPHP010000063.1 GCA_028821035.1 Gammaproteobacteria bacterium
CCCCCACCCAGCCCACGGTCCCGGAGGGGGATCCCGTGGCGCCTCCCGGAACCATGCCCGACCTGGCGCTGCTGGAGGACGGGTCGACCGGCTATGGAGGCTTCTCGGGCGGTTCCCTGGAAGAGCTGTCCCGGACGCTCGAACACAAGCTCGCCGACTTCGGCATCGAGGCCGAAGTGACCTCGGTGTTGCCGGGTCCGGTGGTCACCCGGTTCGAGATCCAGCCGGCGGCCGGCATCAAGGTGAGCCGGATCAGCACCCTGGCGAAGGACCTGGCGCGGTCGCTCGCCGTCGTCAGCGTGCGTATCGTCGAGGTGATCCCGGGCAAGTCCGTGGTGGGTATCGAGATCCCGAACGAGCAGCGCGAGACCGTGCGCCTGAAGGACACCCTCGCGTCGGAGGCCTACGCGCCTCGGACTCGCCCCTGACGATCGCGCTCGGCATGGACATCGCGGGCCAGCCGGTGGTGGCCGACATCGGGCGGATGCCGCACCTGCTCATCGCGGGCACGACGGGGTCCGGCAAGTCCGTGGGCGTGAACGCCATGCTGTTGTCGATGCTCTACAAGGCGACGCCGGAGGAGCTCCGGCTCATTTTGGTCGATCCCAAGATCCTCGAACTCTCGGTCTACGAGGGCATCCCGCACCTGCTGACGCCGGTGGTCACCGACATGAAGGACGCCGCGCAGGCGCTCCACTGGTGCGTGGCGGAGATGGAGCGCCGGTACCGGCTGATGGCGGCCCTGCGCGTACGCAACGTCGAGGGCCTGAACCGCCTGGTGGACGAGGCCGCGGCGGCCGGCGAGCCGATCGACGATCCGCTGTGGCCCGAGGAGGCGGCGGATGAGCCCCCCGAGTTGCAGCGCCTGCCCCTGATCGTCGTGGTCATTGACGAGCTGGCGGACCTCATGATGACCTTCGGCAAGAAGGTGGACCAGTTCATCGCCCGCATCGCGCAGAAGGCGCGGGCCGCCGGCATCCATCTCGTGCTCGCGACCCAGCGGCCTTCGGTGGACGTGATCACCGGCCTCATCAAGGCGAACGTGCCCGCCCGCATGAGCTACCAGGTCTCGAGCCGCATCGACTCCCGCACGATCCTCGACCAGGGCGGAGCCGAGCAGTTGCTGGGGTACGGCGACATGCTCTTCCTGCCGCCCGGCACGGGCATCCCGATCCGGGTCCACGGGGCCTTCGTGTCCGACCGGGAGGTGCTCGACGTCGTCGCGGACTGGAAGGCCCGCGGCGCCCCCGACTACCGGGAGGATGTCCTGTCGGGGCCTGCCGAGGCTTCCACGGGGCAACTCTTCCCGGACCTGGACGAGGACACGGAACGTTCGGACGCGCTATACGACGAGGCCGTGGCGTTCGTCATCGAGTCCCGGCGTCCGTCGATCTCCGCCGTGCAGCGCAAGCTGCGCATCGGCTACAACCGCGCCGCGCGGCTGATCGAGGCCATGGAGGAAGCGGGCATCGTCAGCACCATGAACGGCAACGGATCCCGCGAAGTCCTCGTCCCCGCCGACCGGGCGGACCGTTGACCCACCGCGTCCGGACGGCGCTGGCGGCGCTGGCCGTGGTGGCGGCCTCGGCCCACGGGGCGCAACCCTCGGACCGCCTGCGCGAACTGCTCGAGCCCATGGCCCGTTTCGGCGCCGAGTTCGAGCAGATCGTGGTCGGCCCGAACGGCAGGACCGTCCAGTCGGCGCGGGGCACCGTCCACCTGGAACGCCCCGGCCGCCTGCGGTGGGAAGTGGTGGCGCCGTACCCGCAGCTCATCGTGTCGGACGGCGCCGAACTCGTCCTCTTCGACCCGGACTTGGCCCAGGCCACCGTACAACCGCTCGCGGGGGCGCCTCGGGACACGCCCGGGCGCCTGCTGACCGGAGCGCTGGACGAGCTTTCGACGCTGTTCGACGTTGCGGACGATTCCGCGGAAGCCGGGGGAGCAGGGAAGGGGGAGACAAACGACGGCTTCGTCCTGCGCCCGCTGGGCGACGACTCCCTCTTCGACCACATCCGGCTGGAGTTCACCGGATCGCTGCTCGCCGGCATCGACATCGTCGACCATCTCGACCAGCTCACCCGCGTGCGCTTTCGCAACCAGACCCTGAGCCCCGCTCTCGAACCTGGCCTGTTCGAGTTCGTCGTCCCCGACGGCGTGGATGTCCTGCGCGATGTCGGATCCGTTCAACCCTAGCCTGCTCGACGGCGACTCCGCCGACGAACCCCTGGCCGCGCGCATGCGCCCGACCTCGCTGGGCGATTTCGTGGGCCAGCGACACCTGCTGGGTCCCGGACGTCCCCTCGCGCGGCTGGCGGATGCGGGCCGCATCGCCTCGATGATCCTCTGGGGGCCGCCCGGTACGGGAAAGACCACCCTCGCGCGGATCCTGGCGCACGCCGCCGGCGCGCGGTGGACGAGCCTCTCCGCGGTGCTCTCAGGCGTACGCGACGTGCGTGCCGCGATCGAGGACGCCCGCCAGCACCCCGACGTCGCCACGGTGCTCTTCATCGACGAGGTGCACCGCTTCAACAAGGCCCAGCAGGACGCCTTTCTCCCCCATGTCGAGCGCGGGACCGTGGTGTTCGTTGGCGCCACCACGGAGAACCCGTCGTTCGAAGTGAACGCGGCGCTGCTGTCGCGTACGCG
>JAPPHP010000146.1 GCA_028821035.1 Gammaproteobacteria bacterium
GAGTCGAAGGAGCCGTCGACGATGTCGCCGTCGCCGTCCGGGTCGACGGCGCGGGAGACCAACCAGTCGAAGTCGGTGCGGAAGTTCTCGTCCTGCCGGTAGTAGGCGCCGTAGGCGTTGACATGGCCCCTGGGGATGGCGAACCCGGATGCGAAGCCGATGTCGTATGCCCGGTTGCTGGAGTCGCGGTAGCCGGCGGCGACTTCGAGGCCCTCGAAGCCGGTGCGCGTCACCACGTTGGCGACGCCGGCCACGGCCTGGGACCCGTACGTGGTGGAGGCGCCGTCGCGGAGGATCTCGATCCGTTCGATCATCGCCAGCGGCAGGGTGTTGATGTCGAAGAAGCTGTGGCCCACATCATTCGACACGGGAGCGACTCCGGCGCGACGCCCGTTGATGAGCGTCAGGGTCGACGACAGCCCGAGGCCCCGCAGGCTGAACTGCGAGGTGCCCTGGAGGTAGTTCTGCTCCGTCGCGAGCGTCGAGCCGGTGTTGGCCGTGAGGTTCTTCAGGATGTCCACGGGCTGCGCCGCGCCGGTGGACTCGAACAGCTCCGCTTCCAGGGTCTGGATCGGCGCCCTTCCGTCGTAGACCGTGCGCCGCTTGATGAGCGAGCCGATGACCACGATCTCTTCGATGAAGCCCTCGCCGGAGTGCCCCTCGGCCGCCTCCGAAGCCGTGGCTGGGGGCCAGACGGCGGTGAGCAGTGCCGCCAGGCAAATGGCGGGGACGTTGCGGACCGCCGAGTGTGGTAACCCGGTCGACGGCGACGCCAATGGAGCTTCGGTGCGTCGGCCGTGACCTCGTCTGCGCATCCGTACAGGGTACTGCAAGGGCTTCGGCCGTCCGCCGAACCGCCGCCGAATGGCGGATGGACGCGTCATCCCTCCGGAGCGGCTATCCTTCCGCCGAGCCGGATGGGCGAGGCTGGGCATGGCGGAGCCGGGCGGAAGGGCACTGGAGGAGGCGCGATCGCCGCGCCCGGATCGGGCGGTCGACTACCAGGAGCGGGCGTTGCTGCGCGTCTCACGGACCTTCGCCCTCACCATCCCACAGTTGCCGCGCCGGTTGCGCCGCGTCATCGGCAATGCTTACCTGCTGTGTCGCATCGCCGACACGATCGAGGACGAACCGGCATTGTCCAGGCCGCAGAAGCAGAGGCTCCTTGGCGAGTTCGCGCAGGCCGTCGCCGGAAGCGCCCCGGCCGGGGCTTTCGTCGCCCGGCTCGGTCCGATGCTGTCGGATGCGACCGGACCCGACGAGTGGGACCTCGCAACGCACGCGGGGCTGCTGCTCGATCTCACGCACGGGTTCCGTCCGGCACAGCGGGCGGCGATCGACCGCTGCATCGGGATCATGACCAAGGGGATGGCCGAGTTTGGGGGCAGCGCTCCCGGCGGCTTGGGCACGCTACGCGATCTTGAGCGCTACACCTACTGCGTGGCGGGCGTCGTCGGGGAGATGATCACGGACCTTCTGTGCGAAGATTCCACGGAGATCGCCGCGCGGCGTGACCGCCTCCGGCCCCTGTCCGCGCGGTTCGGCTGCGGGCTGCAGCTCGTCAACATCCTGAAGGACTTCCACGCCGACCAGCGCAGGGGCGCCTGCTGGCTGCCGCGCGCGGCGTTTGCGGACGGCGTCGACCTGTCGTCCCCGGAGGTCCGCCGGCAAGCTGCGTTTCTCGAGGGCCAGACCGGGCTTGTCGCGGTCGCGGTCGAGCACCTCAAGGCGGCGCTGGAGTACACGCTGCTGATCCCGCCGGGCCATGCCGGCGTCCGCCGGTTCCTGCTCTGGACGCTCGGACTGGCCGCGTTGACCCTGCGCCGCATCCACGCCAATCCGCGTTTCGCGCCCGGCGACGCCGTCAAGGCGCCTCGCCCTTACGTATGGGCGATGGTGGTCGTCACCGGCGCCGCGGCGCGGTGGGATGCCGTGCTCAGGTGGCTCTTCCGGAACGCGACCGCTCGGCTCCCGCAGGCCAGATAGCGAACAGGCTCTCTTGTCACGCTGCCCTGGTGTGGCGCCCGGGCAACCCCCTTCAGGCTGCTCGTAGAACAACGTCCTAGAAGCGCAATGGCTTTCGCGAGCGATGCTGTACAAGGCGGTTGCATGGAGGGGCGTTCTGGACCGACGGGCGGAGGTGGTGGGCGAAGTCGAGGTGCGCCCGGTGCGCGCGGACGAGCGGCGGCGCTGGGACGAGTTGATGCGCGCGCACCACTATCTGGGGTTCAAGCAGTTCGCGGGTCGGGGGTTGCGCCACGTGGCGACGTGGCGGGGACACTGGCTGGCGCTGCTCGGCTGGCAGTCGGAGGCGTTCAAGTGCGCGCCGCGGGATCGCTGGCTGGGCTGGCACCGGTCGGGTGCAGTTCCGGCGCTTGCACCTGAGCAACCACCACCGCCGCGACGCCAGCAGGGCGAGGACGCGGCCCGCTTCCGCGCCGGCCACGCCCCCGCCAACCACGCCGCGCTCAACAACATCGTACTCGCCGTGGTGTTCCACAACGGCTTCCGCCACCTCCCCGAGGCCAACCGCCACTACATGATGCGCCGCGGCGACGCGCTTCACGCCATAGTCTCGGCCCCGCATCGCCCGCGGTGCCGCCAGGCAAGTCCGAAAACCGACCGCCGTCAGCACGACCAGCCG
>JAPPHP010000033.1 GCA_028821035.1 Gammaproteobacteria bacterium
AGGAACGCGTTGACGCACTCGCGCATCCCGGCCATTCCCGCGACGGGCTCGAGCGGGGGATGCTCCGAGCGAACCGGGTCCGTGCCCTCGCCTTCCTGCAGTTCGACGGTCCCCACCAGGGAGTCGACCCAGAGGTTGCCGTCGGTGCCGGCGAGGTCGTAGATGAACCGCCACCCGCCGATGTGGGTGCTGTGGTTGATGTCGGCGGTCCCGATGACCCCGTCCCCGTAGTCGTAGAGCACCATGCACTTCCACTGCATGCGCTTCGGGCACGCGTGGCCGTCGAGGTTCATCACGCGTTGCGGGAACCTGCCGACGATCTGGTGCAGGGGGTCTCCCCCGTACGTTCCGAGAATCGACCCCATCGTCATGTCGACGTCGAACAGGGGGTGTCCCGCGACGATGGGGAACTCGCTGAAGCCCCCGGGGAGGCGGACCCGGGCGGTGACGAATTCGAGGTCCCCGATGCGGCCTTCGCGCACCATTTCCGCAGCGTGCCGGACGGCCGGCAGGAAGCGAAACTCGAGATCCGGCTGCGTGAGGGCCCGCGATTGGCGGAGCTTTTCGATCATGCTCGGGAGTTCCGCGACAAAAGCCGTGACGGGCGGTTCCCACATGACGGGAATCTCCGCGTCCAGCACTTCGGAGAGCACGCCGGCTCCCGCTGCCATGGGTACGGCCACGATCACCGCGTCCAGCCCCGGGTGCCCGAGGAGCGCCGCGGTGTTGTCGTAGATCGCAGCATGCGGGAGGCTTTCGGCGATCCGGGCGTGGGTCTCCTCGCTGCGGGCGGCCACGGCCACCACGCGGGAGCCGTGCATCTCCACGGCGGGGGCGAAGGCATCATGCCCCCAGTAGCCGAATCCGATCAGTCCGATGTTCAACTGGCTCATTCGCGTTCTCTCCGTTGTCCGCCTCGATCAGATGCGAAAGAACGCCGCCGCGTTCTCGCCGAGGATCCTGTCCACGGACGCCCCGGGCAGGCGTGCGAGCGCCTCCCGCGCCTTCCCCACCGGATCGACGAAGCCCTCCGCGTGCGGGTAGTCCGAACCGATGAAGAACTTGTCGTCGCCCACCAGTTCAACCATGTGCGGCAGGGCGCGCTCGTCCGGGTCGGCCGAGACCCACACGTTGCTGGCGAAGTACTCGCTCGCGGGGCGTTTCATCCGCGTCGTGTGGCCCATGTAGCTGAACCGGTAGTCGAGCCGGTCGATCCACTCGGCCACCCAGCCGCTCGAGGACTCCACGACGGCGACGCGCAGGCCGGGAAAGCGCTCGAACACCCCGTCGTAGACCATCGTCGTCAGCGCCATGCGGGCGTCCTGGATCAGGTTCATGCTGGCGAACATGAAGTCCGCCGGCGGATCCCGGCGCCACTCGTTGCCGAGATACCGCGGATGCACGACCAGATGCAGGTTGACGGCCAGGTCCGTGTCCTGCGCGGCGGCCCACACGGGGTCAAACTCGGGATGCCCGAAGCTCTTGCCCTCGATCGGCATGGCGCCGATGAAGAACCCCCGGGACCCCTCGCTGGCGAGCCACTCGAGTTCGGCGACCGCGGCCGCTGGGTCGCGCCGGGACACGTGACCCACGGGGTAGAGCCGGTCCCGGTGTCCCGCGCACGCGTCGAACGTCCAGCGGTTGTAGGCTCGGCAGTGCGCCGTCGCGAGCGACGGATCGGTGACCAATGCGTCGATCATGAGGCCGAGCGACGGATACAGGAACTGGGCGTCGAACCCCTCCCGGTCCAGGAAGGCCATGCGGTCGGGCGTGCGCGCGAGGTCTCCGTCGAACACCTCGGAGATGTCGAACGTGCCCAGACCCACGCCCTCCTCCTTCTGGCCGTAGGCAATGAGCGTGGCGAGGACATCCTCCGCCGGAAAGGGCTGGAGGCGTCCGTCGGCGGCGAAGTAGAGCCGGTCTTCCTCGCCCCGGGTCAGGTGCATGGCCCGGTCGCGAAACCGCGGCTCGATGTAGCTCTGCCACAGGTCGAGCGGTTCGATGAAGTGGCTGTCGGCGTCGATGATCCTGGTCATGGGACCTTGCTCCCGCCCGTCTCTTGACCTGACCCAAGATCAACATAATATAACTGCCGTTCAAAAACACCACGGCCGCAACCATGAGCCTACCGTTCCACCCGCTCGCGCCCCGGGCATACCGGGACCCGGAACACTTCGAACGCGAGCGGGAGGTGCTGTTCGCGCCGCACTGGAGTGCCGTCGCCCACGTCTCGCAGTTGCCCGAGCCCGGTTGTTATGTCGCGACCGACCTGCACGGCTCGCCGGTGGTCGTCGTCAGGGGACGCGACGGCACCCTCCGGGCGCTCTCCAACGTCTGCCGCCATCGTTCGTACCCGATCATGCGCGGCACGGGAAAGGCCGAACGCTTCGTGTGTCCGTATCACGCCTGGACCTACGACCTCGAGGGCAAGCTCCTGCGCGCGCCCTACATGGACGGGACGCCGGATTTCGATCCCGGCACGTGTGTCCTTCCCGAGGTCCGCATCGAGGTCTGGCAGGGCTTCGTGTTCGCGAACCTCGATCCCGGGGCCGAACCCCTCGGGCCGCAGCTGCGCGCGCTCGAAGAGGTGATCCGGCCTTACGCGATCGCCGACCTCAAGGTGGTGGGGCAGCACGAGTTG
>JAPPHP010000187.1 GCA_028821035.1 Gammaproteobacteria bacterium
CGCGAATGGGTGCGCAACGCCGGCATCCGTTGGGGCGTGGACGGGGCGCATCGCCGCGACGAGGGCTTGCCGGGGTTGGAGGGGCATGCCTGGCGGCTGGGGCTGCGCCGGCTGTTGCTCGGTTACGCCATGGACGACGGTGACACCCTCTTCGAAGGCATGGCGCCGTCTCCGCTGCGCGACGGGGGCCTTCCGGCCGGCCCGGAGGACTACGAGGCGCTCGGCCGGTTCGCGCGCTACTGCGACGACGCGTTCGCGCTGCGGGACTGGCTCGACGACGCATGCCCGGCCCGGGAGTGGGGCGCGCGGTTGCGGGAGACCCTGGTGGGGTGCTTCTTCGCCGGTGACGAGTGGACGTCCGGCGACGAGGCCCGGCGCGAGACGGCGGCGGTGCTGCGTTGCATCGACGAATGGGAGACGCAGTGCGACGTGGATACGCCGATCCCGTTCCGCGTGGTTCGCGACGCCCTCGGCGAGGCGGCGGGGGCCGAGGACCGCACCGTCGCGCGGCTCGCGGACGGCGTGACCGTGACGCGTCTCGGCGCCGGCCAGACCTTTCCCGCCCAGGTCGTGTGCGCCGTGGGCATGAACGACCGCAGCTTCCCGCGCAGTCCGGGCGCGCCGACCTTCGACCTCCTGGCGGCGGACGAAGAGCGGCGCGGGGACCGCAACGTCCGCGACGAGGACCGGTTCGCCTTCCTGGAGGCGCTGCTCGCGGCGCGGCGGGCCTTCCTCGTCACCTACACGGGGCGCGGACTGCGCGACGACGCGCCGATTCCGCCCTCGGTGGTGGTGGACGAACTGCGCGAGTATCTCGCGCGGCGCTTCGACGGCGTGGATTTCGAGGTGCGTCATCCGCTGCAGGCCTTCAGCAGGCGCTACTTCGATGATTGCGAAGAAGGGCTCTTCAGCTACTCGGATCACATGCGGGAGGCCGCCGAGGCCCTGGTGCGGGGGCAGGACGGTGGTCCGTGCCGGCTGGAGATGAAGGTCGACACCGCGTCGGACGCAGAACCTGTGATGGACCTGGACACCCTGTCGCGTTTCTTCGGCGCGCCGGCCAGGTGGTTCCTGCAGCGACGGCTTTCGGCGCGTCTCGAAGTGGAGGAGGTCGCGCTGGAGGAGGACGAACCCTTCGCTCTAGACCCCTTGGCCCGCTGGCAGTTGCGGGACCGGATCTGGGGACTGCGGCGCCGAGGCGTGACCGCGCCCGGAGCAGCGAGCCTGGCCTCCGCCGAGCCCACGCTGCCGGAAGCGGCGTTGGGGACCATCGCGGTGGCCGACGCCGCCGATGCGGTGGACGCCTTCTACGCGACCATGACGGAACACGCCGGGGCGCTTGCGGCCCCGCCGCTACCGATCGACCTCTCCCACGGCGAGATGCGGGTAACGGGCGTCGTGGAAGCGGCCGACCCGGAGGAGGGCTACCTGTTGCGCTGGCGGATCGGCTCGATCCGGGCGAAGGATCGCGTCGATGGCTGGCTCAGGCTCCTCGCTTGGACCCTCGCCGACGACCGGCGACGCGACGCGTGTCTCCTGGGCCTCGGGAGCAAGGGACTCGAGTCCGAATGGCTGCGGGGGCCACCGCCGGAGGAGGCCCCCGCCCTCTGGGCCGCATGGCTGGACGCGTGGGCGCAGGGCCAGTCGCGGCTCCTCCCGTTAGCCCCGGAAACTTCCTGGGCCTATGCGACGGTCATCGCCAAACCGAAACGCAACGAGGACGGATCGCGGCTGCGGCTGAGGGCGAATCGCGCGGCGGAGAACAAGTGGTTCGGTTCGCAATTCGGTTTCCCCGAAGCCAACGACGCCTACGCCGCCCTGGCGTACGACGGCGGGGGCCTGGTGGAAGACGCGTCGTTTGAACCCTTGGCGCGAAGCCTGCTGCTGCCGCTTGTCGAGGCCGGCAGGAAGGCTCGACCATGAACGCCCCCGCCCACGAGCGCACCGCGCTCGGACTCCCCCTCGCCACCGGGGGCGCCACCCTGATAGAAGCGAGCGCCGGCACCGGCAAGACATACGCCTTGACGACCCTCGTCGCGCGCCTGTTGGTCGAGCAAGGCATGGAGATTGGCGCCCTCCTCGTCGTCACCTTCACCAACGCCGCCACCGACGAGTTGCGCGACAGGATCCGCCACACCCTGCGCTCCGCGCTACGCATGGCAGCCGGGCAACCGGGCCGGCAGGACGCGCAGGCCGTCGAGTTGCTCACGCATTGGGATGGCAGGGGCATTGCCCGAGACGACGCGGCGGGCCGGCTCGAAGTGGCCATCGCCGACCTCGACCGCGCCAACGTGCTGACGATCCACGGGTTCTGCCAGCGCGTGCTGACGGACTTCGCCTTCGAGTGCGGCCTGTCGTTCGGCTTCGAGATCACCGGGGACGGCTTCGACGTCGTCCGCGCGGTCGTTCGCGACCACTGGCGGCGGGTCCTGTACCCGGCGCCGTCGGTACGCGTCCGTCGCGCGATGGAGGCGAAGTTCCTGCCCGAGGAACTGGCGGATTGGGTGGCCGGCAAGGTGGCCAAGCGCGACCTCGACATCCGCGGCGCGGAGCGGCTGGACGCGGCGGCGAGGGCGCTGCTCGAGGACCGCGAGGAGGCTTGGAGGGTCGCGTTCGAGGACACCCGCGCCGCG
>JAPPHP010000414.1:0-1610 GCA_028821035.1 Gammaproteobacteria bacterium
TCGTGCTCGAGTCGTCGGACGAGCACTTCCACCCGGGCGAGGAGGTCGTCGCCATCGGTTTCGACCTGGGAATGAACACGCCGGGCGGCTTCGGCCAGCACGTGCGCATCCCCGCGGGGTGGGCCGTACCCTTGCCGGACGGACTCGGCCTCGAGGAGAGCATGATCCTCGGCACGGCGGGATTCACGGCGGCGCTCTGCGTCGACAAGCTCGAGGGTGCGGGCATGACGCCGGCCTCCGGGCCCGTGCTGGTCACCGGGGCGACCGGCGGGGTCGGATCGGTGGCCGTGATGCTCCTCGCGCAACTCGGTTACGAGGTGCACGCGGTGACCGGCAAGGAAGACCGACACGCCTTCCTCCGGGACCTCGGGGCCGCGGAGATCGTGCCCCGCGAAGCCGCCGCCGAGGGCAGCCGCCGGCCCCTGCTGCGGGAAACCTGGGGCGGGGTGGTGGACACCGTCGGCGGCGACATCCTCTTCAACGCCGTCAAGGGCCTAAGGTACGGGGCGAGCCTCGCGGCGTGCGGTCTCGTCGCATCGCCCGACATTCCGGCCACCGTGTTCCCGTTCATCCTGCGCCACGTCAATCTCCTCGGCATCGACTCCGTGGAGCTGCCGATCGAGGAGAAGACGCACATCTGGGAGAAGCTCGCCGGGGCGTGGAAGATCGAGAACGTGGCCGGGCTCAAGGAGGAACTGACCCTCGACACGCTCTCCGACGCGATCGACCGCATCCTGGCCGGCCAGATGGTGGGACGCGGCGTCCTCGACCTGTCCGCCTGATACGGGCCGCTCCGCCCTTTCAGTCGCGCCGGAGGCCTGCGGACACCGCGATCGGGCTCGGGTAGCGGAAGATCACCAGGTAGGTAGACACGACCAGCGTGACGACGGTGGCGGCAAGGATCGCGTGGGCCGCCTCCGCGCCGACCAGCGCGCTGGCCGCGGCGACCCCGGTGACCAGGATCGAGAACTCGCTCGCCTGTCCGAGCCGCACGCCGATCTCCCGCGCGGTGTCGACGCTTTCCCCCCGCCAGGTGAGCAGCAGGCGGAACGTCACGGGCTTGACCGCGAGCAGGGCCACCCCGAGGACGAGCGCGGGGGCGGCGACCTGCACCAGCAGCATCGGCTCGACGGCGGCGCCGATCGAGAAGAAGAACAGGATGAGGAAGAAGTCGCGCAGCGGGCGTAGGGTGTCCGTGATGTACTGCGCGATCGGCGAGTTCGCGAGGGACACGCCGGCGACGATGGCGCCGACCTCGAAGGACATGCCCACGACGTGGGAAGCCGTGGCGATGGCGAGGCACCACCCGATCGCCAGCAGGAAGACGAACTCGTTGAAGGCGTCGAACCGCGCCAGCAGCGGCAGCAGCACGTACCGTACGCCGGCGAAGGCGCCCAGGGCGATGGCCGGGAACGCCACGGCCACGAGCGCCAGGTTCGCAAGCAGGTCGCCCGACCCGGGCTGGTACCCGGCGAGCGCGAGGAGCGCCACGATCGCGAGCAGGTCCTGGATGAGCAGCAGGCTGATGACGATCTCGCCCGTGTGACGGTGATGCAGGACCGTCGTCGGCAGCAGCTTGATGCCGATGATGGTGCTCGAGAAGACCGCCG
>JAPPHP010000414.1:1620-2619 GCA_028821035.1 Gammaproteobacteria bacterium
CGATGCCGCCGACCAGCGCTTCCGCGACGGAGAACCCGAACGACGCCATGACGGCGAAACCGACCGCGAAGAACACCGCCGTGCTGACCAGGGCCGTGACGACCGAGGCGCCGAGCATCGTGCGGAGCTTGTTCGGCGGGAGGTCGAGACCGAGCAGGAACAGCAGGAAGATGATGCCGATCTCGCCGGTATCCTCCACGAAGGCGGCGTCGGGTATCCAACCGAGCGCATGGGGCCCGAGCAGCATGCCGATCCCGATGTAGGCCACCAGCAGCGGCTGGCGCGTGTAGAGCGCCACCGTCGCCAGCAGCGCGGCGCCCGAGAAGATCAGGAAGAACGATTCGACGACGCCGAGACTCAACGGACGAGCGCCTCCATGAGTGCCAGGAACCGGGCCCGATTGTGACACGACCGCCCGGGCGACCCGGCTCCGGGTCGGCATGGGCCGGAGCGGGGGTTAACGTCGGCGGAACGCTGGGGCAGGCTGGCGAACGGAGGCCTGGTAGTGGTCGGTGATGGAGCCGACCGACGCGATGGCGACCTCGGCGCTCCGCCGGTCGGCGAGCACGAAGGCGTCGAAGCCGGAACGGTGCAGGTACTGGGCGAGGTCCGGCAGGATGTCGCCGTACGCCCGCAACTCGCCCTCGAAACCGTAGCGCGTGCGCAGGAGGGCGCCCAGGGACAGCCCGCGCCCGTCGGCGAAGGCCGGGAAGCGGACCGCGATCAGCGCCAGGTCCGGGGCGTGCGGACCGATGGCCTCGGCTTCCGCGTCGCCCTCCACCCAGATGCCGGTACGGCCGACGGGCAAGGCCGCGCGGCGCTCCAGCCAGTCCTCGAAGGGGAGGATCGTGCGCTCCGCAACCGGGTCGGGCACGTCCCCGGCGTCGACCAGGGTCCACTCGTCGGGGACGATCTCGAGGTCCCTAACCAGCGTTGGCATACACGCGTTCCTTGAACGGCGCGATGCCGATGCGGCGCACGCAGTGCAGGAAGGGCTCT
>JAPPHP010000449.1 GCA_028821035.1 Gammaproteobacteria bacterium
GTCACCCCCCTCCCCCAGGCCGCGCCCAACATCGACAACCTCCTGCCGGGGGTCGCCCCCTATATAATGCGGGGCGCGGGCCCTCGGCCCGGTCCGGCCCTCGCCGCGGCCAGGGCGCTGTTCCCCAACGTGGGGGCCATGCGGGGGCAGATCGTGCTGGTGACGGACGGTGTGGACGACGCGGACGACGTCCTGCCGCACCGCGATCCGGCGTTCCCCATCTCCATCGTCGGAGTCGGGACCGCCGAGGGCGGGCCGATTCCCCTGGACTTCCGCGGCGTCCCCGGGCGCTTTCTGACCGACGAGGCGGGGGCCACCGTACACACGCGGCTGGACGCCGCCCGGCTCGCCGACCTCGCCCGCCGCGCCTACGGGGAGTATCGGACGCTCGGGGCCGGCGCGGCCCCGTGGACGTGGCGGGACACCGGCCGACGCGCGCCGGGGGCGCAGCCCGACCGCACGTTCGACACCTGGCACGACGCAGGGTTCTGGCTCGTGCTGCCGGTGCTCGCACTGGTGTGCCTGGGATTCCGCCGCGGCGTGCTCGTCGGGCTCGCCTGCATGCTCATCGCCCCCGTCGGCCATGCCGAGTCCCCGGCGGAGCCCTCGGCCGAGCGGGCGATCCCTTCCTCCCTCGGCCTCTGGCGGCGACCCGACCAGCGCGCCTACGACCTGCTCCGCGCCGGGCGGGCCGAGGCCGCCGCCAGAGTCTTCGAAGACCCGCGGTGGGCGGCCGTCGCTCAGTTTCGGGCCGGCGACGTCGAGGGTGCGGCGAACCGGTTCCGCGGCGACCACACGCCCACGGGGTACTACAACCTGGGCAACGCCCTCGCCCGCCTCGGGGCGCTGGAGGCGGCGGTCGCCGCATACGAGCGGGTCCTGGCCACGGCGCCGGACCACGCCGACGCGCGGCACAACCGCGATCTCGTCGCGGGACTCCTCGCGCAGGGCGCGCGCGAAGACGGCGCGGACGGGGGGCGCCGCGGCTCTCCGGAAGGCCTCGGCGCCGCGCCCGACGACAGCCCCGCCGCGCGGTCGGACCCCGACGCCGGAACGCGCGGCGCCGACGGCGACACGGGAGCCGCGTCTCCGACGGACGCGGCGCCCGATCCGCCTTCCTCCGACGCTCGCATCCGCTGGCTTGACTCGGTACCGGACGACCCGGGCGGACTTCTGCGACGCAAGTTCCGCTACGAAACCAACCAGCGCCTGCGACAGGGCGACTACCGCAGCCGGGAGCGGGGGCCTACCTGGTAGGGGGGCGCTGCTACGCCCGACCCCCGTCCGCGCGGGCCAGGCTCTTCGACACGACTTCCGCGAGGTCCTTCGACATCTCGCCCGCCGCCAAGCGCCGGAGCGCCGCGCACATGTGCCGCTGCCGGCCCGCGTCGAACCGTTCCCAGCGCGTCAGCGGCGTCGCGAGGCGTGCAGCCACCTTGGCGTTGATTTCGTCGAGGCGGGCGATCCGGTCCGCCAGGTACGCATAGCCCTCGCCGTCGGAGGCATGGAAGTTGCGCGTGTTGGCCGCGAACGCGACAAACAGGGCGCGGACCTTGTTGGGGTTCGTGATGTCGAAGGCCGGGTGCCGTTCCAGGGACCGCACCTGCTCGAGCGCGCCCGGGCGTTCGCAGCCGGCCTGCAGCCGCAACCAGACGTCGACGAGCAGCGCCTCATGCCGCCATCTCTCGTAGAAGCCGTCGCACGCGGCCTGCTTGCGCGCGTCCGCGATCCGCTCCGACTCGAGCATGATCGAGAGCGCAGCCTCGCGGTCGGTGAGGTTGTCGGCCCCCTCGAACTGGTTCGAGAGGAGCGCCTCGGCGTCCTCCGCGGTGCGCGCGTACAGGGCCAGCGCGCGGTTCTTCAGGCCCCGGCGGGCCACGCCGGGGCCATCCGGGACGTACGCCTCGCGGGCCGCATTCGTCTCGTAGATTTCCAGCCATCGCTGCCGGAAGCGCTCCGACGCGCGGTCAAGGAGATCGTCACGCACGTCGCACCAGTGCAGGATGTCGGATTCAGGCCGGAGGTCGAGCAGATACTGCGCGCGCGGCGGGTCCATCATCGCGGCGAGCAGCGCCTTCGCCTCGCCGTCGTCCGGCGCCGACAAAGCCACCCCGGTCAGGCGGTCGAAGAGTTCGATGACGTTGGCGTAGAGGGCCGCGTCGGACTCCATCATGGCCCGCGCGAGCAGGGTCTGGGCGGCGTCCCAACGGGCGAAGCCGTCCGTGTCGTGCGCAGCGAGAAACAGGAGTTCCCCGCCGGACCGTTCGTACCGGACCTTGACGGGGGCCGAGAAGCCCCGCAGGAAGCTGACCACCGCACCGGCCGGGACGTCCGCGAAGCGCAGCGTCGTCTCGCGGTCGACCAGGTGCGCGACGAGGGTGCCGTCCGCATTGGGGTTCTCGACGAAGGCCTCGGACACCACCCTCACGGCGCCGTCTCCGGCCGCGCCGAGCAGGTCGGCGCCTTCCTGGTCGAGGAGACCTAACGCGAGCGGGACGTGGAACGGCCGCTTCTCCTCCTGCTGCGGCGTCGGCGGGCAGTCCTGCACGACGGTCAGCGTGAGGGCCTCGTCGTCGCGGGCCTCCGAGACCGTGAGGACGGGGGTCCCGGCCTGGTC
>JAPPHP010000486.1 GCA_028821035.1 Gammaproteobacteria bacterium
GTCGGGCGAGGAGGCGCTCCGGACCCTGGCCGGAACGAACACCGAGTTCGCCGGGCGTGTTCATGCCCAGGTCGAAGCCGATGGCGACGACTTCCTCGCCCGGGTGGAAGTGCTCGTCCGAGGACTCGAGCACGACGCCGGCGGCGTCGATGCCGGGAGTGTGCGGGAAGTTGCGGGTAACGCCCGGATTGCCCGTGGCGGACAGACCGTCCTTGTAGTTGAGCGAGGAGTAACGGACCTCCACCAGGAGATCGCCTTCCGGCAGTTCCGCATCGTCGCACTCGACGATCGACCTTGCGAACTGCCCGTCCTCTTCCCGCGTTATCCGAAACGCCCGGAACGTAGCCATTTCTCAGTCTCTCCCAGCCTTTCCTTTCTCACCGCCGTTCACGCATCGCCTCCGGGGGTCAGTCGCCCCGCCGCGGCGCGGCCGCCCAGGAACCGGGCCAGGGGTCCGTCTCCGAGCATGGCGTTCCATTGCTCGAGCAGCCGTTCCACCGGCTTGCGCGGCTCCACCCACTTGACCTCGAACACGTCGCGCTCGCCGCACGCCGCCATCAGGTACTCGTCGGACGTGCGGATCTCGTCCACGAGCTTGCGGTCGATGGCGCGCTGGCCGTACCAGGCCTCGCCGGTGGCCACGAGCCCGAGGTCCACGTCGGGTCGATTGTCCCCGACGAACTCCTTGAAGAGCGCGTGGATGTCCTCGAGTTCCTCGATGAACTTCTCGCGCCCCTTTTCCGTGTTCTCTCCGAACACCGTGAGCGTGCGCTTGTACTCGCCGGCGGTGAGCACCTCGAAGTCGACATCGTTCTTCTTGAGCAGCCGATGCACGTTGGGCACCTCGGCCGCGACACCGATGGAGCCGACGAGGGCGAACGGCGCGGCGAGGATCCGGTCGGCGACCGCGGCCATCAGGTAGCCCCCGCTAGCCGCGATCTTGTCGATCGCCGCGACGAGCCGGATGCCCCGGGCCTTGATGCGCGACAGCTGCGAGGCGCCGAGACCGTAGGCGTGGACCAGCCCGCCGCCGCTCTCGATGCGCACGACCACCTCGTCGTCCTCCCGCGCGGTCGTGAGGACCGCGGTGACCTCGTTGCGCAGCCCGCCGATGCCGGAGGCTTCGAGGTCTCCCTTGAAGGCGATCACGAACACCCGCGCCCGCCCGGACGGCTTCTTCTGCGCCCGCTTGATCTCCTTGTGCTCCTCCTTGAGCCGCTTCTTGAAGTCCCCTGGCGCGGACATGGCCTGGGCGAGTGCGTTGCCGAGTTCGCGCAGGCGGTCGTTGAGCCGGGTGACTTCCACGTGCCCGCGGGGCGGGTGCCGGTGCCGGCGCATCCCGGTGGCGGCGACCGCGGCCACCGTGACGACGATCGCCACCACGACCGTGCCGGCCTTGGCGAGGAAACTCAGGTAGTCGAACAGGTATTCCATCGTCGGGCGTCGGGAGGGTTGGCGCCGGTGCGAAAAAGCGCGCTAATCTACCACAAAGCCCAGTGTTTCCGCCCTTGCGAGGATCCCCGTGCCGGACGGTCGAGACGAGTTCCGCGATACCCTCGCCCAGCGTTTCGACGGCTCCGTCCTGTCCGGCCACGACGTGCGCATCGCCCTGGCCGTCGGCGGTTGGCGACCGCTCCTCTGCTCGATCAGCGAAGCGGGCCTCGCGTTCGACGAGCACGTCGTCCCGGAGGCGACGTTCTTCTTCGACTCCGCGCAGACGGCCCTGGGCCTCCTCTGCGGGGACGGCGACGTGATGGAGGCGTTCATGGAGGAGCGCTTCCGGGCGGACGGGAGCCTCACGCTCGTGTTCCTGCTCCTGTCGGTGTTCCGGGGGATCCCCCTCGACGTTCCGCGCTGAGTGCGCGAGCTTGCGCTCCTGCCGGCACAGCTCGCCCCTGGGGTCACCCTGGCGCCGCGGCCGCCTTTCGCTCCTCGACGAAGGCCTGGATCAGCCAACCCGAAATGGCGGTCCCGCCGGGCGTGTTCGGCGGCCGCGCGTAGTGGAACCAGTGCGCCTCGGCGATCTCGTCGTCCTGGCACACGATGTCGCCGCCCGCGTAGTCGGCATGGAAGCCGAGCATGAGCGAGTTGGGAAACGGCCAGGACTGGCTGCCCAGGTAGCGCAGGTTCGTGACGGCGATGCCCACCTCCTCCTGTACCTCGCGATGCACGGTCTGCTCGATCGATTCGCCCGGTTCGACGAAGCCGGCGAGGGTGCTGAACATGCCGGTGGGCCAGTTCGAGTTGCGCGCCAGCAGCATCTCGTCCCCCTTGCGGACCAGGACGATGATGCTCGGTGACAGGCGCGGGTAGCTGACCATCCCGCAGCGCGGACACTCCTTCGCGCGGTCCGTGCCGTGGTCGGCCGTTTCCGTGCCGCAGCGGCCGCAGTAGCGGTGGTCGCGGTGCCAGGCGACGATCTGCTTGGCGCGGCCGGCCAGGTAGAAGAACGCCGGATCGACCCGCCCCAGCCACGCGCGCAGACCGACGCGGGCGAACCCCTCCGGCACCTGCCCCGATGCCGCGAGCGCGAAACAGGGGCGCCCCTCCCAGCGGCCCATGAAGGCCCTCCAGGAGACGTCGACATCGAGCCAGCGAAACTCGTC
>JAPPHP010000038.1 GCA_028821035.1 Gammaproteobacteria bacterium
ATCAAGCACCCGTATTTCGCGCACCCCTTCTACGCCTCGCTCGCCGCGCACCCGCGCATCATGGCCGCGCTGACGCCGTTGCTCGGGGAAGACATACGCCTGCGCACCGGGGGCAAGGTCAACCTGAAGTCGGCGGGGGACGGCGCCGCCATCGAGTGGCACCAGGACTGGGCCTTCTATCCGCACACCAACCAGAGCGTGCTTGCGGTGGGCATCCTGCTCGACGACATGGGTCCGGACAACGGGCCGCTCATGGTGCTCCCGGGAAGCCACACCGGACCCGTCCACGATCACCACGCGGACGGCGCGTTCTGCGGGGCCGTCGACATCCGCGCGGCCGGGCTCGACCTGTCCGGCGCGCGCGAACTCCACGGCCGCGCCGGGGCGATCACCATCCATCACGCCCGCCTCCTGCACGGGTCCGCCGTGAACCGTTCGGCCCGGTCGCGCCGCATCCTGTTCTACGTGTACGCCGCCGCGGACGCGTGGCCGCTTGCCGGTGTCCCCGATCTCGCCGCGTTCGACGGCATGATGATGCAGGGCCGCACGACGCTCGAACCCCGCCTGGAGCCCGTTCCGGTGCGGATGCCTCTCCCCCGCGCGCCGAACCAGGGCTCGATCTACGAGAACCAGCTCACCCTCGAGAACCGCTACTTCGGAAACTGATGCCGAAGCGTCCGAACATCGTCCTGATCTTCCCCGACCAGCAACGGGGCGACACGGTCGGCTTCGCCGGCAACCCGGTCGTCAAGACGCCGAACCTCGACCGGCTGGCCAGCGACAGCGTGACCTTCAGCCGGTGCATCACCAATTCCCCCGTCTGCATGCCCGCCAGGATGTCCCTCATGTCCGGCAAGCATCCCTGCGAGCACGGCATGTGGGCCAACAACGTCGACGGGGACCCCGCGGCCCCCAACCACGTACGCAGCATCCGCGACGCCGGCTACCGCACGGCCCAGGTCGGGAAGGTACATCTGCACGTGCGCCGCCCGGGGGACGGTCATGCCCGGGAGCATGCCTACAAGATGCATGCGTGGGGCTTCGACGACACCCACGAACTGCGGGACATCATGGCGTACGCCACCGCCGACTGCTACTACACGGACTTCCTGCGCGGGCGGGGCTGCCTCGACGCGTTCCGCAGCTACATGCGGGTGGTCGTGGGAGGCGAGACGCGGGGGACGATGCTGCCGTGGGAGACCCCGCCGAGCGCGGTGCCGGCGGACGACACGCTCGACATGTACACCGCCCGCAAGGCGGTCGAGTGGATCGACCACTACGCCGAAGCCAGGCCCTTCTACCTGCAGGTCTCCTTCCCCGGACCGCATAATCCCTTCGACTCCCCGGCCTCCGACAGGGCGCTGTACGATCCCGAGGAGATGCCGCCGGCCATCCTCGACCCCGGCACCGGGCCCGTTGCCCCCCGGGTGCTGCGCAGCCGCGACGGTGGCCGGCTGCTGAACATGACCCGCAGCCAGGAACGGCTGATGCGCGCCTACTACTACGCCAAGGTCACCCACATCGACCGGGGCATCGGGCTGCTCCTCGAGGCGCTCGAGAGGAAGGGCGTGATGGACGACACGTGGATCGTGTACACCTCCGACCACGGCGAGATGCTCGGCGACCACCGCTGCCGCAACAAGGCCGTGTTCTACGAAGGCGCCCTGACCATCCCCCTGTGCATCAGGCCCGCCGGCGGGACCCGGGGCTGGCGGTCGCGCGGCCTCACGGACCAGCTCGACGTCGTCGAGACGCTGCTCGAGATCGCCGGCGCCGAGACCCTCGACGGGTCTGAACACCGGGTGTCCCTCGCGGGCCGGATCCTCGACGGGCCGGACGCGCCCGGCGCCCAGCAGGGGAAGGAAGCCGTCTTCAGCGAAGTGATGCTCTTCTCCATGGTGCGCACCGACCGGTTCAAGCTGAGCGTGGACTCGCTGACGCGCGAACCGGTCGACCTCTACGACATGGAGGAAGACCCGTGCGAGCTTGAGAACCTCGTCGACGATCCGGCCCACCGGCCGGTACGCGACGCGCTCGTGACGGGTCACCTCGACGGACTGCTGGACCGGCTGGATCACGGCAGGGTCGAGAAGTACCGGGACACCCTGCGAAGGGACCCGGACCGCGGCGGCTGGAAGGCTATCGAGAAACCGGCGTAGCGGCCCGCCCGGGTCAGGCCTTCCTGCCGTATGCGCTGTCCCGCGCCCTGCCGTGGAACTCCTCCCACTGGGCGTCCGTCAGGCGCGCCGGTTCCCCCAACTGGCAGGCGAGCACGTACTGGCGGCACATGATCTCGAGCCGATGCGCCACCTTGACGGCGCGCTTGAGGTTCGGCCCCCGGCAGATCATGCCGTGCTGCCCGAGCAGGCACGCGGTGCGGTCCGTCAGGGCCTCCGCGGCGTCGTCGGCGAGCGCCTGGGTGCCGAACGTCGAGTACGGCACGCAGGGCACGTCGTCGCCGCCGAACACGCCCACCAGGTAGTGGAAACCCGGCAGCGGTTTCAGGTGGCTCGCCACGGCGACGCAGTAGTCCGAGTGTGTGTGCACGATGGCCTCCGCCGCGGCATGCCGGCGGTAGATGGCCGCGTGCATGCGCCA
>JAPPHP010000377.1 GCA_028821035.1 Gammaproteobacteria bacterium
ACCAGTCGGCTGATGAAGTCCGTGGGGTAGCAGCCCAGCGTCAGGAACTTCATGTGGGCGCCGCCGTCCGAGATCCCCGGCAGCACGAACGGCGCGTTGACGACTTCGCGCATGGCCTCCGGGTCGTTTCTCGGGAACTCCCGGAAGAACACCGTCCGGAGGTCCTCCGAGACCGCGAGGTCCAGCATGGCGTCGATCGGATGCTTGTTCTCGCGGTCCGCGACCTCGCCCACCGTGTAGCCTTCGAGCGCCCGCCCGGCCTCCGTCCTGCCCTCCGCGATCCACATGTCGGGGATGGCCAGGAAGAGCCCGCCGGAGCCGGCCTTCGTCGCAGCCACAGGATCGACCTTCCGCAATTCGGCGTAGCGGTCGAAGTCTTCGCGGATGGCCTGGCGCAGTTCGGGGTCGTTCATCTTCTGCATGCGCTCACTGACGCTGCCCAGGGTGACCGCGCGCCAGGAGGGGATCGCGTCGAACAGGTTCCAGTCGTCCAGGGAGAACTGCTCGTCCATGTCGCAGGTGACCGCGTGCCCGAAGATCCGCTTGCCCTGCGCGTTGCTTTCCTCGAGCCAGTTCAGGCGGTCCTTGTACGACCCGTAGGTGTTGCCGTGCTGGTCGCTCTGCAGCACGAGCGCGTTCCAGATCACGGGCCGGCCACTGACCTCGGCGACCTGCTCGAAGAGCTCGGGCGCCGCCCCGATCATCTGGACGACGCCCCTCCCCTTCTCGCGGAGCACGCCCGCGAAGGCGAGCAGGTCCTCGGGCGCCATCACGTCCGTAATCATGGGCGTGCCATCGTAGTCGCGCTGCACGCTGTTCTCGCCCAGGATCTGGGCGGAGAATCCGCAGGCGCCGGCGTCCATCGCCTCGGAGAGGATGGCGCACATCTGCTGCTGCTCGTCGGCGGTCGCGGAGCGCCCCTTGGCGTCCTGGCCCATCACCCAGGTCATGAGGGGCGCGATGCCCATGTACGCGAGCACGTTCACGCCCTTGGGCGTGCGCTCGATGCTGCCGAGGAACTCCGGGAAGGTGACCCAATCCCAGGGCATGCCGGCCGCCATCGTGGTGGCGCGCACGGCTTCGTTGCGCTCCAGCGTCAGCATCGCGCGCTCGCGGTGTTCCGGCGCCACCGGGGCGAAACCGAAACCGCAGTTGCCGATGACGACCGAGGTGATGCCGTGCCACCCCGACATGGTGCAGTAAGGGTCCCAGAAGATCTGCGAGTCGAAGTGCGTGTGGAGGTCCACGAAGCCCGGCGCGACGATCAGGTCCTTCGCGTCGATGACGCGCTTCGCTTGCGACTCCGACAGTCCGCCGCCGATCTGGGCAATGCGGCCGTCGGCGATCGCGACGTCCCCCGTGAAGCGCGGCGTGCGCTGACCGTCGATGATCGTTCCGCCCTTGATGAGCAGGTCATACTTGGGCATGCGATCCTCCACGGGACGTGCCGAAAGACCATTGGATAACAGAGGCAGGCTATCGTGTCTAGCGCGACAGGGATACAAGGAACGGTTGAAAGCGGCTTCGAGCGGGTGCGAGACGCCTTCGCCGAGAACCTCGAGCAACGCGGTGAGGTGGGGGCCGCATTCAGCCTCTATCACCGCGGCGAAATGGTGGTCGACCTCTGGGGCGGCGTGGCGGACCCGACCAGCGGGCGCCCCTGGGTGGAGAACAGCCTGCAGAGCGTCGCATCGACGACGAAGGGCGCCACGGCGATCTGTGCGCTGCTCCTTGCCCAGCGCGGCGAACTCGACATCGACGCTCCCGTGGCCCGGTACTGGCCGGAGTTCGCCGCCGCCGGAAAACAGGACGTGCCCGTGCGATGGCTGCTGACGCACCAGGTCGGACTGCCGCTCTTCGACAACCCCCTCACGGTCGAGGAGGCCCTCGCCTGGGATCCGGCCGTCGAGGCCCTCGCCGCGCAGCGTCCGGTATGGGAGCCGGGGACGGCGCACGGCTACCACGCCATTACCTACGGCTGGCTCGTCGGCGAGGTGGTGCGGCGAATCACCGGCCAGAGCCTCGGGACCTTCTTCGCCGAGAACGTCGCCGGCCCCCTCGGGCTCGACTTCTGGATCGGCCTGCCGGCGAGCGAACACGGGCGGGTGAGCCCGATGCTCGGGGAGGAAGTCGAGGACGTGGACCTCGACAGCCTGCCGGAATCCATGCGCGAGGTGATGGCGCAGTTCGAGGACCCGGACTCGCTGCAGTCGCGGGCGTCCAACATCACGACGACACCCTTGCCCGTCGACACCCCGGCGTTCTACGAAGCCGAGTTCCCGGCGGCGAACGGCGTCACCGATGCGCGTTCGCTAGCCCGCATGTACGCTTCGGTCATCGGCCGTGGCGTCGACGGCATCCGGCTACTGAACGACGAGACAATTCGTCTCGCAACCACGGAACAGTGCGTCGGCCGGGACCGGGTCATCTTCGCGACCACCCGCTTCGGGCTCGGTTTCGCGCTGCATCGCGGGCCCGTCGACCTCGTGAACGAAGGCGCGTTCGGGCACGGCGGGGCCGGCGGCTCGCTCGGCTTTGCCGACCCGGTGGCGGACATCGGTTTCGGCTACGTCATGAACAAGATGCA
>JAPPHP010000396.1 GCA_028821035.1 Gammaproteobacteria bacterium
CGTACACCCGCGCGAGCCGGTCGGCGAGCTCGAAGCGCTTGCGCGGGTCCCCATCCGCCAGGTAGCGCCGCAGCGGCGCCTCCCCGGTTTCCCCAGGCCGGCCGAGGGCGTCGAAGACCCGCCAGCGCAGGCGGTCCGGCGCGAAGGGTTGTTCCCTGGGCATCGCCGGCACCGCTTCGCGCATGATCGACCAGGCGAACTGCGCCGGGAGTTCGAGGCGCTGATGGGCCGCGACGCCGCAGTGCGTAGCGAGTTCGAGGGTGAGCCAACGTCCGAGCGTCGGATGGGGGACGACGATGCGTTCGGGCTCGAGCGGATCCCCCGGGTCTCGGCCGATGCAGTCGGCGAGCCGCGCGGCGAGGGTCTCCAGGCGGTTGCCGGCGTGGATTTCGATTCGAGACGCTCCTGCGCGTGCCCGGCCGGCGTTACTCGGCGTCGAATACTGCCGTGACGTCCACGGCAAGGCCGGGGACGTACGTCGAATCGGCCCGCTCGCCCCGCCGGAAGATGCCATGTTCCAGGTAGGTATCCCCGTCGAGCCCCAACACGGTCACGGTCTCGTCGATGGGGTTGACGATCCAGTACTCGGGAATGCCGGCCCGAGCGTATTCCAGACGCTTGTCGCGGGTATCCCGAAGGGGGTTACGCGGGCTCACGACCTCCATCACCAAGTCGGCCCCCGTCCAGAAGGCGTTGGCGCGCCGTCGGTCTTCGGCGTCGCGCACCAGCAACAGGTCCGGCTCCCGGTATCTGCCTTCCCCGATTCGTAATCTGAGAGGCGCGAAACGAACCGCGCCTCCAGTCTCGCCCATGACGGGCAGGCAGGCGACGAGGAGAAACTGCAGAATCGTCTGGTGCCGATCCGTTGGCATGGGCAATACCTCGATGCGTCCATCCGTGAACTCGAGCAGGCGATTGCAGGTGTCCGTGAGCTTCAGGTACTGCGCCTCCGTCCACGTTCCCTGCAGGCAGTCGAAGTACGCCACGGTGCCGCCGTCCTCGGTGACGATGCGCAGGTCGTCCTGTTCGTCGACGTTCATGGGTTGCCCCGCGGGCGTTCTCCGCAAAACCTCAAGCGCAGTGTCCATGACCCCCGCGAGGGGTGTCAACGGAACCGGACGGTCGGCGGCTCAATCCCGGCCCAGGCGCTCCGCCCAGGGGCCGACGGGGTCGAAGGAGCCCTGCCACGCACCGGCGCGGGCGCGCTGCGCTTCGTCCCGTAGCTCGGCCATGAACTCGACGCCGTCGCCCTCCGGAAAGGCGAACCCGGCGACGACCATCTGCGCCTGGAGATTCTCGAGCTGGAGGGCGTCCTGCAGTTGCGCGGGCGGAGCCTCGCCTTCCTGCAGGGGCATGCAAACGCCGAGGTCGGGATAACTCACGAAGCAGTGCACCCAGCGATCCTGCACCAGGGACTGGAGGTAAGCGGTCGCCTGGTCCCCACACGGGTAGCGACGGCCTTCGGCATCCCCGCAGGTCTGGCCCGGACGCAGCGCCGCGATGCCGCCCAGCGACACGATCTCGCCCCCTTCGAGCACGAGCGTCTCGCCGTCCACCGCGTTGGCCCGACTCGGTCCCACCGTACGCCATTCTTCCGTGGTGAACGCCGTGAAGAGGTCCGGGTTGGTCACCAGCACGCCTGCGACCAGTACCGCCATCGCCATCACGAGACGGATGGGGCCCACGGTGAATGGCTCGCCGTGCAGCCTGGCCAGGATGCGCCGCAGGGGCCGCACGATCTTCGTGGCGCCGTACGACATGACCACCAGGGTAGCCACGGCGTAGACCCCGAAAACCGGTCCCTCGTCCGTGGACGTGAGCGCCCCCCGATCGATGGTGGCGGAGAAGATCAGGCCGACGCTGCTGCCGAAGAACAGGCTCCAGATCCAGAGCAGCACCGAACAACCGGACAACGGCGCGACCGCACGCAGGTTGCCGACATCGAACACGTCGAGCACCGGCGGGTCGAGGCGGAAGATGTCCCGCGCAAGGCTCGCGGTGAGGTCGTCGTCGCCGAGGGCGGCATCGAGCATCCTGAACCGCGCCGCCGTGAGCCAGAGCATGAACATCGCGAACGCCAGGCAGCCGATGGGCAGCACGGACACCGGGATGCTGTATTCGCCAAAGGCCAGCACACCGCCCGCCGAGCCGTCGAGGTTGGCCAGCGCGGAGAGGAAGATCGCCAGCACCGTACCCGCGATGGATATCCAGAACAGGTGGGAGAGCGCCTTGATCGCCCGGAGCAGCGCCTCCGCCGGCAGCGTAAGGGGGCTGATGCCACCGTAGTCCACGGCGCGCAGGCCCGGGTCCGCGGGCAGAGGAGCGCCCGACGAACCCGCCCGTTGCGGCGACACAGCGTCGGCGGCCACCGCCGGCAAGAGCGCCACCTCCGCTTCCACTTCCACCGGCGCCCCGAACGGCAGCTCCGCCACGCCGACCGCGGAACGGGAGTGCCGGCCCCGTTCGCCGAACACTTCGAGCAGCACGTCCGAGAAGCCGTTGATCACCCCGGGCAGCGCGTTGAAGCCGGGCGCGGCGTTCACCATGCCGAACACCTTGCGCCACT
>JAPPHP010000316.1 GCA_028821035.1 Gammaproteobacteria bacterium
CCGCAAGGTCCTGCGCAACGGCGACGTGCTGAACATCGACATCACGGTGATCAAGGACGGCTGGCACGGCGACACGAGCAAGATGTTCTTCGTCGGCGAGCCGAGCGTGCTGGCGCGGCGGCTCGTGCGCGTGACGCAGGAGTGCCTCTACAAGGGGATCGAGCAGGTACGCCCCGGCGCGTTCCTCGGCGACATCGGCGCCGCCATCCAGCGCCATGCCGAGATGCACCGCTTCTCCGTCGTGCGGGAATTCGGGGGCCACGGCATCGGCCAGATCTTCCACGACGAACCCCTGGTGCTCCACTACGGGCAGCGCGGCACGGGCGTGCGTCTCGAGCCCGGGATGACCTTCACGATCGAGCCCATGATCAACGCGGGCAAGCGCAACGTGAAGCTGTTGCCGGACCGTTGGACCGTGGTGACGAAGGACCACCGGCTGTCGGCGCAGTGGGAGCACACCGTGGTCGTGACGGACGGCGGGGTGGAGGTCCTCACGCGCCGCGACGAAGAGACGGCGTTGACGCCCGCGGCGGCATGAGCACGCCGCGTTGAACCGGGCCCCCGACACCGCCGAACTCCGCCGTCGCATCGATCTCGCGGACGGCCGGCTCATCGACCGCTTCTGGAGCGGCGAAGACGCGGAACTCCTGGTCGCAGAGCGGGCGCGTTTCTTCGACGCGTTCCTGGTCGAGATCTGGCAACACGCCTTCGAGTACCGCGACGACGTGGCCCTGCTCGCCGTCGGCGGCTACGGGCGCGGCGAACTCCATCCCCGTTCCGACATCGACCTGCTGATACTGGTCCGGAACTCCCGGCGCAACGCCGAGGACATCGCGGCGTTCGTCCGCCTGCTCTGGGACCTCAAGCTCGATATCGGCCACAGCGTACGCACGGTGCGCGAGTGCCGCCGCGAGGCGGCGGGCGACATCACCGTCGCCACCGCACTGATCGAGCGGCGGCGCCTGTCCGGCTCCGACATCCTCTGCACCAGGCTCGACCGGGCCCTGGACGGCCCCCGCTCCGGGTGGGGCGCCACCTGGCGCGGCGTCTGGCCGAGCCGCCGGTTCTTCGAGGCCAAGCGCGCCGAGCAGGCCGACCGCCACGCCCAGTTCGACGACGTCGAGTACGACCTGGAACCGAACATCAAGGGCTCGCCCGGGGGCCTGCGGGACATCCAGACCGTCGGCTGGATCACCCGGCGGCACCTCGGCACTTCGGACCTGTCCGAACTCACCCGCCAGGGCTACCTCACCCCCCAGGAGCGGGGCTGGCTTTCCGAAGGCGGCAAGTTCCTGTGCCGCGTGCGCTTCGGGCTGCACCTGGTCGCGACGCGCAAGGAGGACCGGCTCCTGTTCGACCACCAGCGCACCCTCGCCGAACGCTTCGGCTACCGCGACTCGGAAGCCCAACTCGGGGTCGAGCAGTTCATGCACGACTACTACCGCCACGTCCTCGAACTGCGGGAGGTGAACGATATCCTGCTGCAGCACTTCGACGAGGCGATCCTGCACGGCCGGCGGGCGCCGCGCATCGAGCCCATCAACGCGCGCTTCCAGGTGAACAACCGGTACATGGAGACGACCTCGCCCGCCGTGTTCCGCGACCACCCGGCCGCACTGCTCGAGCTGTTCGTCATCATGGCGAACCGGCGCGACATCGCGGGCGTACGCGCCGCCACGATCCGTCTCATCCGGGACCACCTCGAACTGATCGACGACGACTTCCGGCGCGACCCGGAGGTGACCCGGTACTTCATGGATCTGCTCCGGGCGCCCTACACCGTGGTGAGCCAGCTCACGCGCATGCGGCGCTACGGCGTCCTCGGCAGGTACATCCCCGAGTTCGGGCGCATCGTGGGACAGATGCAGCACGACCTGTTCCACATCTACACGGTCGATGCGCACACCATGATGGTCATCCGCAACATGCGCCGGTTCCGCTATCCGTCGAGCGCCGAGACCTTCCCCCTCGCCATGCGCTGCGTCAGGAGCATCGCGAAGATCGAACTGCTCTACATCGCCGGGCTGTTCCACGACATCGGCAAGGGACGCGGCGGCAACCACTCCGTCCTCGGCGCCCGGGACGTCGTCGCCTTCTGCCGGCGCCACGGCCTGTCGGACGAGGAGACGGAACTGGTCGAGTGGCTCGTGCGTTCCCACCTGGTCATGTCCACCACCGCGCAGCACAAGGACATCCACGACCCCGCCGTCGTCCACGAGTTCGCCGGCGACGTGGGCACGACGACCCGCCTCGACTACCTCTACGCGCTCACGGTCGCGGACATCACGGCCACCAACCCGACCCTGTGGAACGGCTGGCGGGCGACGCTGATGCATCAGCTCTACATGGAGACCCACGACGCCCTGTCGCGGGGCCTCGAGGGCGGACCCGAGCGGGCGAAACGCGTCGCCTCCTGCCGCGACGCCGCGCTCGAGGAACTCGCCGGCCAGGGCATCCCGCGGGAACGCGGCCTCGCGCTCTGGGACAACGCCGGCGACGACCTGTTCCTGCGCCACACCCCGACGCAGCTCGCGGCCATCACGGCGGCGATGCACGA
>JAPPHP010000221.1 GCA_028821035.1 Gammaproteobacteria bacterium
TCTTCGGCGAGTCCGCGGGTTCCTGGAGCGTCTGCTACCTGTACGCGTCGCCGCTGGCGCAGGGACTCTTCCACCGCGCCATCGGGCAGTCCGGCGGCTGTTTCGAGCCGCACGCCCTGCTCGGGGAGCACTCGGCGGGGGGCCGGCCCGCCCACTCGGGGGGGCGCGGCAGGGCGGAGTGCGGGGGCCCGGGCTACGTGGCGGCCCTGCGCGCCATGCCGGCGGCCGCGCTCTACGAGAAGCTCGCCGAACAGCCGCCGACGGGCTCGCCGGGCGTGTACGTTGACGGTCACCTGTTCCCGGCGACCATGGCGGACCTGGTGGCGCGTGGCGACCACAACCGCGTGCCGGTGATGCTCGGCTCCAACGCGGACGAGTGGACGACGATGGCCCTGGGCCGGGTGGAACCGGACGAGGCGACCTATCGCGCGAATCAGGAGGCGGCGTGGGGCGACCTCGCACCGGACATCCTGGCCGTCTACGCCGAGGACGCGGCCGTCAGCCCGGCTCACGCCGCGGGGGAGATCCGCTCGGACCGCTTCTTCGCCCGCCAGATGCGCGCCTGGGGCCGCGCCCAGGTGGCGCACGGGGACCCGGCCTGGCTTTACTTCTTTACCCACGCGCCCGACGTCGGCGGGGATTACGGGACGTCCAGGGGTGCGTTCCATGCCGCGGAGATCGCCTACGCGTTCGGCAATCCACACCTCGGGTTCCACCAGACGGCGTCCCTCGAGCCGCGTCCCGAGGACGTCGAGGTCGCCCGCCTGATGAGCGGCTACTGGACGAACTTCGCGAAGTCCGGCGACCCGAACGGGGAGGGCCTGCCGGAGTGGCCGGCGTACGGGGCGGAGGCGGAACAGGTGCTGGACATCTCCGCGGCGCCCACGGTGATCACCGGCCTGCGCAAGGAGAAGCTGGACGTGATGGACCGGTTCTTCCCGGCGCCCGGTGGGGCGGCGGAGGAGTAGTGCCGTCGGTCAGTTCGCCGTGTGCCTGCGGATCTTCCAGCCGGCCTCGGTCCTGACGAACTCGTCCGTGTAGACGGGAGTGTTCATCGGCACCAGCTCTCCGGTCTCCAGTACCCGGTGCACGACCAGCACGGTGGACCGGGTGCGCGCGAAGTCGTCCGTCAGTTCCAGGAAGACCGTGCCGGTGATGTAGTGCTGCGTCTGCCTGCCGGCCAGGACGGTCGAGAAGCGGTCCGCGACGAAGTCGCGTAGTTCCGCCCGGCTCGCGTTCTCGAACTGCGGGCGCTCGGTGCCGCGCCGGTGGATCTTCCAGTGCGCGTCCTCGGTGAAGAGCGACGCGAACCCATCGGCGTCCTTGGCGTCGAACGTCTGACCGTAGCGTTGGAGCAACTCCGTGATCTGCTGCCGGTCGAAGAGGCTCCGCAGGGCCTGGTCGTCGGCACTGGCCATCGCCGCGACCACGGGCAGCGCCAGCATCATGGGTCTCATCGTCGGTTCCCGGACCCGTCGGGATTCAGTCGAACTGCCCCCGCGGCATCTGGACGACCTTGTCGTTGTCCGGCCCTTCCGCGCCCCAGCCGTAAGGCTGGCGCTGGCCCAGCAGGGTCAGGAAACGCGGGTCGTTGGAGTGTCGGTCGAGCACTTCCTGCGGGACGTGCTCCCCGTACTTCTCCTGGGTGACGATGTACTGCCGGCAGAAGTACATGGCCAGGTTGATGCGGATGCCGGGCACCTGCCGGATGAAGGAGCCGTGCCACGTGCTGCCGTGCCAGACGGCGCAGTCCCCGGGCTGCAGGTCGATCGGGACCGCGTTCGGGTTGCCGCTCTCGCCGCCGAGCATGATCTCGTCCGGTCTCGGGTTGCGCGCCAGGCGATTGCTTCCGGGCACCATCGCCAGCGCGCCGGCCTCCTCGCTATAGGGTGTCAGCGCGTAGTTCGCGTTCGCGACCTGCGCGATCGCCGGAAACGGGGCCGTGATGCCGTTGCCGTTGTCCGAGTGGAGCACGAGCGGAAACGCGCCGGGTCCCTTGAAGTGGGAGGTCATGCTCGACAGCACGCAACTGCGCCCGAGGAGGTAGCTGATCAGCGCCAACGGCTTCGGTGCCATGAGGATGGACTCGAAGACCTCGTCCTCGAAGAGCAGGTAGGCGGCCAGGTTCACGCCGGCCCAGGCCTCGTCGGTCTCGTTCTCGATGTCCACCGGGCGGCCGAGGTTGCGCTCCATCACCCGAACGATGGCGTCGCGCGCGCGGATGGCCTGGTCGGGCTCGATCGCACCGCGGACGATGGTGTAGCCGTTCGCGTCGAGTTCGCCCAGGTGCCGCTCGAGCCCCAGCTCGCCGATCTCGGCGAGGATCTGTTCGCGGGCGGCCTTGTCGGGGTCATCGAGCGCATACACCTTCAGCGTCTGCTGCATGCGCTCTTCGTCGGACAGGTCGGCGTCCGCGACCTTGGGTTCAGCCATGACTCTCCTCCTTTGGGGTCTCGATGCGTGTCCCTAGTCCCATTGCCCGCGCGGCACGTCGGCGAACTTGCTCCAGTCCGGGCCGTCGGCGTGGTAGTTGTA
>JAPPHP010000483.1 GCA_028821035.1 Gammaproteobacteria bacterium
TGGCCAAGGAACTATCCGGCATCGACCGGCTGTCGCGCGGGCGCCTGATCTTCGGGGTCGGGGTCGGCTACGTGGAGCGGGAGTTCGAGACCATCGGCGTGCCGTACCCGGAACGCGGCGCCCGGGTCACCGAGCACATCGAGACGATCCGGACCCTCTGGACGGAGGACCGGCCCCATTTCGACGGTCGCTTCACGCGCATCTCGGGCGTGCAGCAGAAGCCGATGCCGGTGCAGCGACCGCATCCGCCGATCGTCATCGGTGGCATGTCGGAACCGGCCTACCGGCGCGCCGTGCGCCAGGGCAACGGCTGGTACGGCTTCGCGCAGAGCGTCGACGCCGCCGCCGCATCCGTGCGGGGACTCGAACGCGCCGCCAGCCACGAAGACCGTCCCGCGTCGCTGGGCGAACTGGAGATCACCGTGACGCCCGACCGCCCCGTCGACCGCGATCTCGCGAGACGTTACGAGGACCTCGGCGTGTCGCGCCTCGTGCTGCTGCCGGGACGCCTGACGGGGGAGGACACGGCGGGCGCGGCGGCCGTGCGTTTCATCGAGGAGACCGCCGCGACGCTTTTGCTCGCACCAAGGCCGGCCTGACACCCCGCGGTCCGACAGGCATCACGTTCCGTCCCAGGGATCCACGAGCGGCACGTCGGTCGATTCGAAATCCGAGACGTTACCGGTGACCACGGTCATGCCGTGCACAAGCGCCGTCGCCGCGATCAAGGCGTCCCGCTCCGGGCGTGGATCCGGCACGTGCAGGCCGGCGCACCTCAGGGCCACCGCGGAGTCGACGGGCAGCGTGCGCTCCAGGAACTCCGGCTGCACGTGGAACTCCATCCAGGTCCGCAGCAGCTTCCCCTGGTCGCGGTCGCGACGTTCGATGCGCAGGACGCCGATCTCCAGTTCCATCAGGGTCAGCGCCGAGATGTAGAAGTCCGCCGCGTCCCGACTCGCGACCCAACGCGCGACGCGCGCGTTCGCCCGGCCGTCCCCGACCTTGCGCAGCTCGGAGATGACGTTCGTGTCCAGGAGGAACATCAGGACAAGTCGACCGGGGGAGTTTCGATGCGGAGCTTCGGTGGGGCGAAATCGATGTCGGCCAGTCCTTCCATGGACAGCGCCTCCACGAGGCTCCGACCCGCTCCCGCAAGCTGCCGGTAGTCCTCGATGCTCAGCAGGACGTGCGTCGGATGGCTCCGGTTGGTGATGAACACCGGTCCAGCTTGCGCTGCCCGCTTTGCCCGACCCACGTCCTGGTTGAGTTCCCGGCTCGTCAGCGTCGTGATCGTCATCGCAAGCCCCACGCAAATTTGTAGTTATGTAACTACATTCGGCCGCGGCCCGCAACCCAGGAGACGGTTCAGGCTGCCAGCGCGACGTCCGTTGCGTCTATCCGTTCTCCGTACGACCAAACGAGCGCCCCGCCGCGCGGAATGACCCCGATGCGTCGAGGAGCTGGTTCAGGTGCATGCCGAGCGTGAGCGACTGATCCAGGGGCATGGTCTCGGCCGCGCGGTAGGTCTCCAGCGTCTGGCGCACCGCCGTCGGCGCCAGGGCGACGATGCGGTCCGTGAAGTCGGCGACCGCGTCCATGAGCCCGTCGAGGCCGTCCGCAAGCCGGTTCACGAGTCCTGCCTCGTAAAGCCGTTCCGCGGTCACGAGATCTCCGAACAGCGCGAGCTCCAGTCCGATCCGCGCCGGGGCCAGCCGCGCGAGGATCGGCGTGCACACCGCGGCGGGAAAACCGTTCTTCATCTCCAGCGCCCCGAACTGCGCCGCACGCTCGGCGATCACGAAGTCGCAGCCCATGGCCAACGTGAAGCCGCCCGCGACGGCGTAGCCCTCGACCGCCGCTACGGACGGGAACGGCAGACGGCGCAGGCGGCGGAACACCTCCGTCCACGCGGAGTGCTGATCCGTGGCGCGGTCAGCGGGCAGGTCAGCGGCTTCCTTCAGGTCGCGGCCAGCGCTGAAGCTACCTCCCGCGCCCTGAATGACGAGGGCGCGCACGGTGCGCTCTGTCTCCATCCCGCCCATAGCCTCGGCCAACGCGGCCATCGCGGCGGCATCAAGCGCGTTGCGCCGTCGCGGCCGGTTGATGGTCAGCGTGACGACGCCGCGTGCGTCGGTGTCCGTGAGAATGTCCGGCATCACTCCCCCAAGGCCGCGCCTTTCTCACCGCCCAGTGTACGGAGTGCGTCCCGCGCCTGAAACGGCAGGACTCCGCCTACGCGCCGGCGGGGGCGTGTCCTTCCTCTGGCCAGTACAGCCGCATCGGGTTGTCCACCAGCAGCGCCTGGCGTAGCGCCTCCGTCCGCGCGATCCGAGGGAGGAAGTCGACGAGGTGGCCGTCGTCCGGCATGTGCGACTTCATGTTCGGGTGCGGCCAGTCCGTGCCCCAGAGCACCCGGTCGGGGAAACGCTCGACGAGGTGGCGCGCGAAGGGCACGACGTCCGCGTAGTCCGGGGGACCGCTCACCGACAGCCGCTCCGGGCAGCTCACCTTGGTCCAGAAGTTGCCGTGCTCCTC
>JAPPHP010000188.1 GCA_028821035.1 Gammaproteobacteria bacterium
GCGTCGCGCTGTGCCTGATGGGACCGACCGCGGCCGGCAAGACGGACGTGGCGCTGGCCCTGGCGGAGCGGACCGACGTCGCCCTCGTCAGCGTGGACTCCGCGATGGTCTACCGGCACATGGACATCGGCACGGCGAAACCGGACTCCGAGACGCTGGCGCGCCATCCACACGCGCTGGTGGACGTACGCGATCCCGTGGATGCGTTTTCGGCATCGGACTTCCTGGAGGGGGCGGACGGCGCGGTCCGCGACGCCTTCGAACGCGGCCGGCTGCCGGTCCTCGTGGGCGGAACGATGCTGTATTTCAAGGCCTTTCGCGACGGTCTGTCGGAGTTGCCGGAGGCGGACGTCGCCACCCGGACCGAACTCTCGGCGCGCGCCCGGGAGGTCGGATGGGCGGCCCTGCACGCGGAACTGCGGGACGTCGATCCCGCCGCCGCGGCCCGGATCCGGCCGAGCGATCCGCAACGCATCCAGCGCGCGCTGGAGGTGTTCCGACTGACGGGCCGTCCGATCTCGGACTGGTGGTCGGCGTCGTCGGGGGTGTCTGCGGGGGCGCGTCTGAACTGCGACCTCGTGTGTGTGGGCGTGACGGCGCCTCGCGACGTGCTTGCGGACCGGGTAGCGCGCCGTTTCGACGCGATGCTCGAGCGCGGCTTCGTGGACGAGGTACGGAGACTCCGGGCGATGCCAGGGCTGGACTCGGGCAAGCCGGCGATGCGGGCGGTGGGATACCGGCAGATCTGGCGCCACCTCGACGGCGAGACGGGCTTCGAGGCGATGCGCGAGGCCGCCCTCTCGGCCACCCGGCAACTGGTCCGGCGCCAGACGACGTGGCTGCGCGCCTGGCCCGGCCTGAACCGGGCGGAGGGCTCGGTCACGGACATCGCGGACGAGATACTGCGGCGCGTCCCGCAAAGCGCTTGAAATCGTTCGCGGAGGTGGCACTATGCGTGCCCCCGTCGCGGAGCGCCCGCCCCGCCCCAAGGAGGTCGACATGCCGAAAGGCCACTCGTTGCAGGACCCCTATCTCAACACCCTGCGCAAGGAACGCATCCCGGTGTCCGTCTACCTCGTCAACGGCATCAAGCTGCAGGGCCAGATCGAGTCGTTCGACCAGTTCGTCGTCGTGCTACGCAACTCGGTCAGCCAGATGGTCTACAAGCACGCCATCTCCACCGTCGTGCCGTCGCGCAACGTGCGGTTGCCGGCTGCGGACTCCTCCGCCGGGGAGCGCGAGGGGTTCGCCCCTCGCAAGGAAGGGCAGCGCGAGGGGTTCGCCCCTCGCAAGAAAGCAACCTCAGCCGGGGGGCGAGAGGAACTCGCCCTTCGCAAGAGGGCCCCCGTCGGAGAAGACGACGACTGACCGCTTCCCCGCGCGGTGCACCGCCGGCCACGCGTGACGGGAAGTTCGATGGAGGCAACGCGCCATGTTCTTTGACCGCCCGGAACCCGGCCGCCGCGCGGTGCTGCTGAGCCTGCGGCTCGGCGACGGCCGCGGCCGGCAAGCGCCAGCGGCTGCGTGCGTGGCCGCCGCCGGCACATCGGAAGTGAGACCCTCCCGCACCGCCGTCGACGAAGAGTTCCGCGACCTGGTGGAGTCCGCCGAGATCCGGCCGGCCAGGCTCGTCGGGGGCGCGCGGCCGCGGCCGCCCCCCCGCGGGGTGGGGGGGGCGGGCAAGGTGGACGAGCTGGCGTCCGCGCTGGCCGCGGAGAACGCCGACCTGCTGGTCGTCAACCACGAGCTCACGGCGGGTCAGCAGCGCAACCTCGAGGAGCGGCTGCGCTGCCGCGTGATGACCCGCACGGAACTGATCCTCCACATCTTCGCGGACCGCGCCCGCACGCGGGAGGGCCAGTTGCAGGTGGAACTCGCCCAACTCACACATGCGCGGACCCGGCTGGTGCGCGGCTGGACCCACCTGGACCGGCAGCGAGGCGGCCTCGCGATGCGCGGCGCGGGCGAAAAGCAGATCGAACTCGACGCCCGCATGTTGCGTATGCGCATCCGGAGCGTGCAGGAACGCCTGCAGTCGGTTCACGGGCAGCGCGAGCAGAGCCGCCGCCGCCGCCAACGGACCGGCGTACCCACGGTCGCCCTGGTGGGCTACACCAACGCGGGCAAGTCGACCCTGTTCAACGCGCTTACGCGTTCCGACGGGGACGGCTCGGGCGCCCTCGTGGCGGACCGGCTGTTCGCTACGCTCGATCCGCTGATGCGCCGGGTCGAGATCGAAGGCGCCGGACACGTAGTGCTCGCCGACACGGTGGGGTTCATCCGCGACCTGCCGGTCAGCCTCGTGGAGGCGTTTCGGGCGACCCTCGAACAGGTCCGGCAGGCCGACCTCCTGCTGCACGTGATGGATGCCACGGCGCCGGACGTCGACGACCTGCGCCGGGAAGTGCGGGACGTGCTTGCGCGGATCGGCGCCAGCGACGTGCCGACCGTCGAAGTGCTCAACAAGATCGACGCGGGCGACCCGCCGGCGCTGGAACCGGGGGACGC
>JAPPHP010000237.1 GCA_028821035.1 Gammaproteobacteria bacterium
ATCCTGACCGGGCGCGGCGTGTCCGGAGAGGAGGCGCGGATGATGGGTCTGGCCAACCGCCTGACGGAACCCGGCGAAGCCCTCCATGGGGCCGTCGAACTGGCCGAACAGCTCACACGCTTCCCGCAGCGCTGCATGCTGAGCGACCGGCGTTCCGCGATCACGCAATGGAGCCGCGGGATGGACGAGGCGCTCTCCCAAGAGGCGCTGCTCGGGAGGGAAGTGATCAAGTCGGGGGAAACCGTGGCCGGGGCGGCCCGATTCAACAGCGGCGCCGGAAGGCACGGGGACTTCTCCGACATCTGAACGGCCGCCTGCGGCCCGTTACCAACCGACCGCTTTCTCCAGCAGGTCCCGGCTCGACCTGTCGATGGGCAGCTCCAGGGCGCGGCGCCGTCCCGTTTCGGACATCTTGCGCCAGGTCCGCCGCAGGATCTCGACGACCCGCCGCGGTTCGCGCCCGGCCGCGAAGCGCGGCAGTTCGGACTCCAGGAACACCAGGCAGGCGCAGTCCTCGAGCGTCTGCACTTCCGGGTCCCGCAAGCGGTTGCGTTTCATCATGAGCGACTGCACGCGCTTCGTCGTGGCGTCGTCGACACTGTGGGACTCGAGTAGCGTGCCGACGGCCTCCGCCTGGCGCCGCGCCGCCTCCGCGCGCCATCGCAGGTAGCCCTGGCGACCGGGCGGGAAGTCGCTGCGGGGGTATAGCCAGCGTTCGAAGTGCTGTGCGCGCACCGCGATCCGAAGCGCGTCCGAGGGTACACTCTGCAGGGCTTCGAGATGACCTGACATCGCCCGCGCGTAGGCGGCTTCCCTGCCCGCGGGGTCTTCCGCATGACGCCGGTCTATCGCCTCGACGATCCGCTCCAGCAGCGTCCGGTCCACGATCGTGTCAGAGCGTCAGCGGCGGTTCGTCCAGCACCGCCAACTGCTCCTTCAGCGTCAGGATGTGTTCGCTCCAGTAGCGCGTCCCGCCGAAGTCCGGAAACGCCACGGGGAACGCGGGGTCCTGCCAGCGCCGGCCGATCCATGCCGCGTGATGGATCATGCGCAACGCCCGCAGCGGTTCGATCAGCCGGGTCTCCTGCGCGTCGAAGACGTGGAAGACTTCGTACGCCTCGACCAGGTCCGCGAGCTGCCGGCTGCGGTCGTCGCGGTCGCCGGACAGCAGCATCCACAGATCCTGTACGGGCGGTCCGGTCATGGTGTCGTCGAAGTCCACGAAGTTCGGCGCGTCGTAGCGCCAAAGGAGATTGCCGAGATGACAGTCGCCGTGGATGCGGATGTGCGTCCTCGCGGTTGCCAGCACCGGGGCGACCCGTTCGATCAACTGCGCCGTCACCGCCCGATAGGCGTTGGTGAGCTCCGGTTCGATGAGGCCGCTGCCAAGCAGGAAGTCCGCCGAGTCCGTCGCGAAGTCGCCCACGGTCAGCCGCCGACGATGCACGAAGGGCATGGTCGCGCCGACGGCGTGCATGCGGCCCAGGGCGTGACCGAGCACCCGGAGCACCTCCCGGTCCTCCACGTTGGGCGGACGACCCGCCTGCCGCGGGAAGACCGCGTAGCGGAAACCCGCGAACTCGAACAGCGAGACTCCGTCCCGGCGGACGGGCGCCACGCACGGCAGGTCCGCGTCGCACAACTCCCCGATGAAGGCGTGTTCCTCGAGGATGGCGGCATCGGTCCAGCGGTCGGGACGATAGAACTTGGCGACGACCGGCGCGTCGTCCTCGATGCCGGCCTCGTACACGCGGTTCTCGTAGCTGTTGAGCGGCATCAGCCGGCCGTCCGTGCGAAAGCCGGCGCGGTCGAGGGCATCGAGCATGGTCTCGGGCGAGAGACCCTGGTACGGCGTGTCAGACATCGTTCGCGGCGGCGCCTCTACTACCAGGACCGACTGGCCGAGACCCCCAGCCGCATCGGTTCGCCGAGCTGCGTGAAACCGCGGTCCGTGTACCCGTCGCGCGGGTCGTTGCCGAACCGGAACCCGCGCACGAAATAGTCCTCGTCCGTGAGATTGCGCGCCCAGGCGGTGACGGACCAGTCGCGGCCCCGGTAGCCGGCGCTCGCGTTCAGCAGTTCGTAAGCCTGCGAGCGCTCATTGTGGCTGTCGGAGAAGTAGAACTCGTCGCGGCCCGCGAGTTCCAGCCGCAGGAAGTAGCCGTCGGCGAACTCGAAGCTGCCCCCGAGGCTGAACTGATACCGCGGCGCATGCGCCTGCGTGCGGCCGTCGAGGTCCATCCCTTCGCCGTTGATGTAGTCCTCGTACTCGGACCGCAACAGGCCGGCCCGGGCGAACAGGAGGACGCCGTCCCCGGGTGCGTACTCGACGTCGAGTTCGACTCCGCTGTTCGTCCCCTCCGCCGCGTTGCCGACGAAGTCGATGAACTCCGTGCTGCCGTCCTCGTGGAACTCGACGATGGAGCTGTCGATCTGCACGTCGTCGCGCCGCATGTGGAAGACGGCGCCCCGCACGCGCAGGCGTCCGTCGAGCGCGCCGG
>JAPPHP010000258.1 GCA_028821035.1 Gammaproteobacteria bacterium
GTTTCTGGGCCGCCCTGTCGGTGGGGCTCGCGGCGGTTTCCATAGCCGTCGGGCTGCGGCTCTACCACACGAGCCGGAAGCCGGAACGCATCGCGAGGCTGGCGCGTTGATTGGTGGTGGCCGGTCCTCACGGGCCTGCAGTTGGCGCTTGCGCCTACGCGAGGCTTGCCCGTACCATGCCATATTATGTCGGTCCCTCCACAGGCTCCGGGACGCCACCTCCTGATCGAGTGCTCGGGGCTCCACGCCCACCTCGATGCGGCCGCCCTCGAGGCGCTGATGAAGCGCGCCGCCGCGGCGGGCCGGGCGCAAGTGCTGGCCTCGCACATGCACGCCTTCGGCAGCGGGGGCGGGGTGACGGGCGTCGTCCTGCTGGCCGAGTCGCACATCACCGTGCACACCTGGCCCGAACGCGACTACGCGGCTTTCGACGTGTTCATGTGCGGCCGGTGTGACGCGGAGGCTGCGGCGGCGGTCATCGAGGCGGCCGCGGCGTCTACGGTGGAGATTCGCAGTCTCGAACGCCGCACGCCGACGGTGACGGTGTCGGGTCCACGGGAGTGCGGAGCATGAGTTCCGACCGGGGGGCCGTCCTCGCCCTGGCGGCGCCGGGTGTCCTGCTGTTGCTGGTCGCTGCCGTGGTCCTCGTCGGGTGCGACGGGGGCGCGGCGTTGCGGTCGCAGGTGGAGACGGAGCTGGGGCGGGTCTCGGCAGCCGTCGAGCGGCTGGGGACGGACCTCGACAGCGACCGCGTCCAGAACGCCGCGCTCATCAAGCAGTATGCCGCTCGCGTCGCCCGGGCGAATCCGGACCTGCGCGAGCTCACGGAAGTGCTCCGGCGCGAGGGCACGCGGGACGGGACGATGTATCGCGGCCTCGTGACGCGTCTCGACGAGGCGCGCGGCATGATGCCGCCGCCCGACGCGGGCGCCGATGCGTACGTCCCCATCGCGCGGGAGTTGCAGAGCCTCGCCGCCGCGGCCGGCCCGGCGGAGTTCAGCCGCGCGCTGAGCGATCCCCTGAACGTGTTGGCCGATCTCTCGGACGGTGCGTTGCCGCGGGTCGATGCGATCAGCGCGTCCGCGTCCCGGCAGGCGAACGGGGCGGCGGACCTCGGCCCCGGGAGCCAGCTCGTGGGCAACCCCCATTACGGTCAATGGCGGACGGACGGCGGCGGCAGTTCGTTTTGGGTGTGGTACGGACAGTTCGCTCTCATGCAGAACCTGCTCGGCGGTCCGCGCGTCGGTTACGGCGACTGGGCGGGACGTCGCGACTACAGCTACTACCACGACTACGGCCGGGGCAACTACACGTCGCCGTCCATGCGCCAGCAGCAGGCCCGCGTGGACTCCACGGCGCGGCGCAAGTTTTCCTCCGAGGGACGTACGTTCAGGAGCCCGTACGCGCGGCAGCGCACAGGGGCGTCCACCGCCGTGGCACGACAGAAATTCGCCGCGGCGAGCGGCGCCCGCTCCGGGACGGCGTCGATGCGGGGGTTCGGGGGCGGCGGCTTCCGCGGTCCGAGCCGCGGGAAGTAACGCGAAGATGACGATGCGGGCGCGCCCTGGAGCCCCCGGAGATCGAAGAGGCAAGCCATGGTCGATTCACTGAGCATCTGGATTTGGGGCATCGTGGCGCTGGACCTCGCCGTCGCCGTTGCCGCCATCTGCGCGTTGCGCTACGGGTCCGGCGTGCTGTTCGGCGTCGACTCCCGGGACGAACTCGCGGAGCGGGACAACCTGGCGTTCGGAGTGGCCCTCGCCGGCGGCGCGCTGGCCGTGGCGCTGATCCTGGCCGCCGCCGCGGCCGGCGATCCCGCGATCACGCTCGGGGAAGAACTGGGCGTGGTCGTCGCTTACGCCGTGGTCGGCCTGGTACTGCTGAAGGTCGGAGTGCTGATCAACGACTGGATCGTCTTTCACCACTTCTCGATCCGCGAGGCGATCGGCGGGCAGAACGCTGCGGCGGGAACGGCCCAGGCGGCCAACCTGATCGCCATCGGCGTGCTGATCAACGGCGCGATCGGCTGGGCCGACGGTGGGCTGGCCCAGGGTCTCGCCGCCGTCGTGGTGGTCTTCCTGCTTTCCCAACTCGTCGTGCTCGTCGTCACCCGGATGCGCGCGGCGATCTACGCGCGCCGTCACGACGGACAACGCTGGCAGGACGCGATCGCGGGCGGCAACACGGCGCTCGGCGTGCGCTACGCCGGGCACCTGGTCGGTGCTTCGCTTGCCGCGTCGTCGGCCGGGGGCATGGTGTCGTTCGTGCCCGGCTGGGACGCCGTGGCGCTGGTCGGCTACGTGTCGTGGCTGGTGTGGGCCATCGTCCTCGCGGCGGCGCTCCTGCTGCTCTCCATGCTCGCGCAGCGCGCGGTGCTGCGCGGCATCGACGTCGTCGAGGAAGTGGACAACCAGCGCAACGTCGGCGTGGGGGGCCGCCCGGGGCCGGGGGGGGGTGGGGGGGGGCGGGGGGTGGGGGCCGGGCGCCGCGGGGCGGGCGC
>JAPPHP010000087.1 GCA_028821035.1 Gammaproteobacteria bacterium
GTGCTCCGGTTGGGATCCACGGACCCCTGCCCGACAAAGCGGTCCGGGTGGTCGGCCAGGGCCTTGCGGCTCACCTCGCCGCCGACGCCGATGACGCCGACCTCGATGCCGAAACGGTCCATCTCGTGCAGCGTGATCGAGATGGGGTCGGCGGCGCCGTACAGCTCCTTGGGCACGTGCTTGAAGAGATACTCGACCGGGAAGTCGGCGTCTTTCGAGCCTTCCCGGAGCTGCTTGCGGATGAAGTCGTACTGGCGGAAGTCCTCGGCCGGGAACCCGGTCATCGTATCGACGATCCCGATCCCGCTCGGCATGCCCACGGCTACGTCCCGTACAGTGCGCTGGCGAAGAGGTAGCACCCCGAGTCCCGGGGAATCTCGTCGCGCGGCAGCGGCGTCTCCACCTGCGCCGGCGTCGGGCCGTGCTCGCGGGCGAGGGGCATGAGCCTGTCGACGTCGAAGCCGTACAGGTCGGCGGCGTTGAGCCCGAGGATCCTGCGGCGCCGCGCGTCCGGCATGCCCCCGAACGTCAGGCGCAGCGACTCCGTGTTGTAGGGGAACGTGCCCTCGCGGTGGGGGTAGTCGTTGCCCCACAGCACGTGACCCTCGCCGATCGTGTCGATCCCCTTGAGGTCCGCGGCGCTCGGGAAGCTCGCGCCGTAGTAGCAGTTGCGCGCCGCGTAGGCGCTCGGCGGCTCCTTCAGCACCCACTCCATGCCCCCGTAGTTCATCTCGCCGATGCCGCCGGCCTTGAAGCCCATGTGGATGCGGTCGAGCTGCTGGAGGGCCGGGCCGACCCACGCGCAGCCCGACTCCGTGAGGATGTACCGGAGCCGCGGGAACTTCTCGTAGGCGCCGCTCATCAGCAGGTGCCGCCAGCCCGCCTGGCAGTAGAACGTGACCTCGGAGATCCACAGCGCTTCCGGGACGGGGCCGGACCCGTAGTCGGGGGAGCCCTGCCCGGAGTGCTGGTTGATGACGAGATCGTGATCCTGGATGGCGGCCAGCACCCGGTCCCACGCCGGATCGTACAGCGGCGTAAGCCAGGTGCAGTCGGGCGGTATGAGCGGCAGCAGCACGCCGCCGCGGAGTCCCGCTTCCGCGATGTACTCGATGTCCTTGACCGCCTCGTCGAGATCGTTCGGCAGGATCAGGCCGATGCCGGCCCGGCGGTCGGGGTCCTCCGCGCAGAAGTCCTTGAGCCAGCGGTTGTGCGCGCGGATGCCGGCGAGTGCGAGTTCGTAGTGGTCAGGGGTCGGCGGTTGCGCCGTGACGACGCTTTTCTTGAAGAACGGCGGCACGGTGTTCGGGAAGACGACCTCGCCCACCACGCCCTGGCTGTTCTGGTCGCGGGTGCGGATCGCGAGGTCCCAGTTGCGCATCTTGCGCGTGCCGAAGTGCTCCTGGGACGGGTTCCGGTAGCCGCCGCGCCACTCGTCGAAACGTTCGCGGTAGGCGGGATCGAGGTACTCGCGGTACTGGGCGTGGTTACCGCCGGCGTGCGTGTCGGCGGTGATCAGCAGGTAGGGCTCCTGGTTCATGCGGGTCTCCTGCGGCGTGTCGGGAGCGTAAGGGAATCATCAGGTCGGGTCGACTCGACGCCTGTTTCGCGACATACGACGATGCCCGGGGCGGAACAGCGCCGCCGTTTCGACGGGCATGCCTGCGTTGCCTGGCCTACTTGGGTAGGACCCAGCGCTGGCGCTTTGGCCAGCGTGCCCGGCGGCCGGAAGTACCGGTGCACACTGATCATCTGTCCTCATCCTGGAGAGCAAGCACGCAAGGAATTCTGGCCGGCCGGGTAGGCGCTGTCTCTCCGGCCGGCAAGCAGCTCGTCGCATGCGTCTGCCCGAGGGCTACGGCCCATGATGCCAAACGAGTTCTGGACGCCGTGCGGTCCGCTCTGCCACACGACCGGGGTTGTCAACGAAGTCGGTCGACCAAGCGCCAAAGGCCAGAGCTTGGATTGGCCCAGGATGGGTCTCCGTGTTGCAGGTGGGAGTATCGCAGGGCTTGGGCTCGCCCCTTGGCCTCGTCGTACCCGTCACGCAACCGTGTCGCCCCCGTATCCGGGATCGATTTGCCATCCGTGAGACCGAGCTCTGTGCATCGGTTCTGGGCCTCCTTGCGGTCGATGTACGCAGTACGGTCTTCGACGTGGAGGATGAGCCAGACTTCGACGCAGGGGTTGGATACGGCGACTTCTACGCCCACAGCACGCGCCTCGTCGATGGCGTTCTCGATGTGCGGGTGTTGGTCACGATCGAACACACACCAGACCTCGTCGAAGTCGCCCGCCGCCGAGCGCCCCTTGTGATCGTTTCGGGCATGTCGAACCAACGAACCTGGGTCAAAGCCACTGGGACCGAAGTCGATCCTGACCTCGCGCCCTTTCATGAGCTTCAGGTACTCCGGTTCGGTCACCTCTCCCTCCGCGTGAACGCGGATTACCCGCCGCGGCTCCTTGTGGGCGACACGTCGTCGTCCCGCCCGCTTCG
>JAPPHP010000073.1 GCA_028821035.1 Gammaproteobacteria bacterium
AGCATGTGGGCGAACAGCGTGTAGGTGCCGCCGTAGAGCTGCGGGACGGTGACGATGTTGTCCCCCGCCTCCGCGAGATTCAGGATGGAGTAGTTGACCGCGGCGCTGCCGGCGGAGAGCACGAGCGCCCCGACCCCGTGCTCGAGTTCCGCGCACCGCTGCTCGAGCACGGCCTGGGTCGGGTTCATGATTCGGGTGTAGATGTTGCCCGGCACGGCGAGGTTGAAGAGGTCGGCCCCGTGCTGGGCGTCGTCGAATTCGTACGCGACGGTCTGGTAGATGGGCACGGCCACGGCGTGGGTGGCGGGGTCCGTCTCGTAACCCGCGTGGATCGCGATGGTCTCGTCTCTCATGGCGCCGGTGCTCCTGTGCGTGTCGGGGTGGCCCGAAAAAACGCGCAAGCATACCGCGCTCCCGACGGGGGTGTTCTACACGGGGACCTTCCGAGGCAGCCCCGGCAGGCGGCCCACGTTGGCGACCAGGGGCTCGACAACCAGCAGCAACGCGAGGAGCGCGAGCAGCCAGATGCCGAGCGGCCGCTCCCGGTCCGTGACGCCCCGTTCGCCTTCCGCCGCCGCAACCGGCGCGCTTCCGACCGCCTCGACGCCGATCGCGTCCTCCCAGCGGGCCAGCAGCCCCGGATCGGCCGCGCGCAGGTCCGACTCGCGGGGGTCCACGTTCACCGCGAGCAGCGTGCTGCGGCCCGGCGTGCGCACCGTGTAGAAGCCGGGCTCGGCCAAGCGCACCGTCGGTCGGTCCGCGGTGCTCGCGAGTCCGAGTACGCGGGCGCCGTCCGCGTCGAAGACCTGTACGGAAGCGGCCGGCACGTAGAGCGCGGCTCCGGCCACCGCCTCGAGGGCGCCGAGATCGTTGCCGAGGTAACGCAACGCATCCGCCACGAAACGTACGAATGCCGGACGGACGACCAGGGACGTCCACTCCCGGTTGAGCGCGGTGTACAGGACCAGCACCCTGCCGGGGCCGATCCGGTATTCCGTGAGCAGCGGTCGGCCGTCCTGCAGGGAGAGGATGACCTCGCCCGCGGTTGGCTCCACCGGAACGACGCTGCGAAAGACGGCTACGTCGCGCCAACCGTCCCCCGCCGCCGGGTGTCCCGGGTCTTCCACCACGACGCGCGCATCCCCGGCATCGGCGCGGACCGTCCGTTCCACCGCCTGCTCGATGACCGGGAGCACCCCGGCGCCCGCGGTCCTCGGCCCGACGGCCAGGAGCACGCCGCCACCACCGGCGAGGAGACGCGAGACCCGTCGGGAGACGTCCGCCGAGAGGCCGCCCGGATCGAGTAGCGCCACGAGTTCCACGCCCGCCGGCCAATCCTCGGAACCCCGTCTGCCGCCGACCCTGGTCGGCGCGAAGGGGAGCCCCGCCGCATCGGCCGCGGCTGCCACGTACTCCGCCGCCGCGTCCCGCGAGGCGACGATCGCCAACGCGCTCCCCGACCTTCGCGCGCGAAGCACGGCCCGCGCCCTGTCGTCCGCCGGCAGGGCATCCGGCGACTCGAGCGACACGACGACCTCCGTATCCAGCGCCGCCTGCGTGTCGGGCGGCAACGTGAAACGTACTTCCGTCCGCGCGCGCGCCGGCAGAACCCTCGTCGTACGCCCGGCCAACACCTCTCCCACGCGCAGGACGACCCCCGCCTCGCGTCGTGTGTCCGCGTGACTCGCGATCCGGGCGATGGCCTCGTCGCCGGACAGCTGGAGCGACTCCACCGCCCAGTTGTCCTCCGTGCCGCCGACTGGATGCACGATGAGCGGCAACGCCGCACCCTCGATCAACGCGTTGAAGCGGTCCGGCACGGCGCTCGCCTGGAAGTCGGAGATCAGGTGGAGCGCGAAACCCGTCCCCTCCCGCGGCAGGTTGGCGGCGACGGCGGCCACCCTCGAAACGAGGCCGCCGTATCCCAGCCGGGCGGCCTCCGGCGAGATCGACCGGCGCGCGGCGGTCAGCAACTCGAGCTCCGCGCCGGCGCCCACCAGCACCGCGGGGCCGTCTGCCGCAAGCCGCTCCACCCGACGCAGGGCGTCGTCCCACACGTCCGCGCGCGCCATGGACAGGGAGCGGTCCAGTACGACCAGCGGGACCCGCGCCTCATCCCCCTCGCTGGCGCCACCGTCCTCGCGCAGCAGGCCGGACAGCACCGGGCCGGCGAACGCCAGCGCCGCCGCGGCCAGCAGCGCACAGCGAAGCGCCAGGAGGACGAGATAACGCAGGGTCCGCTCCGCATGCACGGGTTCCTCCGCCGCACGCATCAGGAACAGCGAACTGAATCCCCGACGGGGCGCTTCCCGGTGCGTGCGGTGCAGCCAGAGCGGTACCGCAACCAGGATCAGTCCGAGGAGAAGCGGTGCGGCGACGAAGGTCACGGGAGTCGCGTCGCCGGTCGTTTCATGCCTGACGGGCGCGGAACCGCAGGTACTCGAAGAGCGCCCGGTCGAGGGGCTGGTCGGTGTCCA
>JAPPHP010000425.1:0-313 GCA_028821035.1 Gammaproteobacteria bacterium
GGATACGCGAGCGTGCGGCTGTTCTCCTCCCGCGTCCACACGGCGCGGGCGAGGTACTCGAGGTTGACCTGGTGGCAGATGCCGGTGCCGGGCGGCACGACGCGGAAGTTGTCGAACGCCTGCTGGCCCCAGCGCAGGAACCGGTAACGCTCGCGGTTGCGCTCCATCTCCAGGGCCACGTTGTCCTCGAACGCCCCGGCGTCGCCGAACCGGTCCACCATGACCGAATGGTCGATGACGAGGTCCACCGGCGAAAGCGGATTGATGAGCGCGGGGTCGTGGCCGGCCTCGACGACGGCGCTCCGCATCGCGG
>JAPPHP010000425.1:323-2477 GCA_028821035.1 Gammaproteobacteria bacterium
GCGAGGTCCGCCACGGCCGGTACGCCGGTGAAGTCCTGCATGAGCACGCGCGCGGGACGATAGGCGATCTCTCTGGGTCCCGCGGCCCCCGCAGCCCAGCCGGCCAGGGCCCGGATGTCCTCGGCGGTCACCGTCTCGCCGTCCTCGAACCGCAGCAGGTTCTCGAGGAGGACCTTGAGCGACACCGGCATGCGGGCGATGTCGCCCAAGCCCCGCTCGGCGGCATGCGGAAGGCTGAAGTAGTCGTATTCCCTGCCGTCGACGCGCAGCGTCTGGCGGGCTCGGAAGGTATCGAGGCTCATGGGCATCGGGGGCGGGCGCAAAAGTCCGCTATTCTACCGAACGCCTTTGCCCGGGATCTGCCCGAGAAACGTTCGCAGGCGCGACGCGGGCCGCCGCCCTGAGGCGCTTCAGGCCGCGGTCTCGACTTCTTCCACCGGTTCGCCCGCCGCGCGGGCGCGCTCGAGCCGCGAGGCCTCGTCGGGCACGAGGTGGCGCAGCAGGAGCGTCAGGAACACCGCCGGAAAGACGAGCAGTCCGACCGAGATCATCAGGCTGTACCGCAGGGATTCCCCGAGGTCCATGCCCGTCGACGCCAGGACATCGCTCACTTCCCCGACCATGTACGGACCGATGGCCAGGCCCACCGTCGCCATGAGGATGTAGTACGCCGAGGCCATGGCCCGCATCCGCGGCATCACGAGATCGTTCACCGTGCTCGCCGCGGCGCCCACCCAGCAGGCCGCGAATATGCTGACGATGAAGTTCAGCACGTAGGCCGCGATGACGCTGTCCGTCAGCACCATGGCCAGCGTCATCGGGGCGCTCACGGCCACGGAGACGATGCCCACCCATACCCGCGCATTGCCGGTGCGCGCCTTGAACCGGTCCGAGGCGATCCCGCCGAGCGTGATCCCGAGCCATCCCGCGATCGCGTAGGACACCCCGAGGATCATGCCCGCGTCGGCCACGTTCACGTCGTGCACCCGGATGAAGAACGGCGGCGCCCATGCGCCGAACGCGTAGGTGACCGGCGAGATCAGCGGAAAGCCGAGGCTCGCGTAGATGAAGGCGCGGCTGCGGAACATCATGGCGAACGTGGCCGGGTCGCGGAGCCCGAGCGCCTGCACCCAGGAAAACGCCGCGTAGGAGCCGATCCCGAGCGCGATCCACTGTTCCGGGTCCCCGGTCAGCAGGATGAGGCCCCATGCCGCCAGCGCGATGAGCGCGGCCCCAATGAGGTTGCGCGTGATCACCCGCCGTCCGCCTCCGGCCCGCGTCAGCGTCACGAGGGTCATGGGCGGCAGGACCGACATCAACTCCTTCCAGGTCTCCCGGAAGGGGTGCGGGTGGTCTTCGGTCACGAGGCCCTCGCTCTGGCCTCGCCGCGGTTCGCGCAGCGTGTACACCCAGATCGCCATCAGGATTCCGGGCAGCCCGACCGCGAAGTAGGCGGCCTGCCACCCCTTGATGCCGAACGGCGCCATGGCCGGATCCGGATACGCGGCATTCCAGTTGTCGACGATCCAGCCGCCGATGAAGATGCCAATGCCGGCCCCGATGTAGATGCCGCTCGAGTAGATGGCCAGCACCGTCGCGCGCAGCCTGGGCGGAAAGTAGTCGGACAGCATCGAGAACGCCGCCGGCGAGGCGCTGGCCTCCCCGATCCCGACGCCGACCCGGTAGGCCGCAAGCGAGAAGAAGCTGCGCGCGGTACCGGACAGCGCCGTCATCAGGCTCCAGAAGCCGAGACCGATCGAGATCAGGTTCTTGCGCGTCCAGCTATCCGCGAGCTTCCCGAGCGGAATGCCGAAGAGCGCGTAGAAGACCGCGAAGGCGGTGCCGTAGAGGAAGCCGATCTGGGCGTCGGAGATGCCGAGGTCCGCCTTGATCTCCTCCGCGAGGATCGTGACGATCTGCCGGTCGATGAAGTTGAAGACGTAGACGATGACCAGCACGCCGGTCACGTACTTGGCGTAGCCGCCGCCCACTTCCGTCTTGCCCGCCGCCGCTTCCGCCACGTATCCGCTCCCCCCGGGTGCTCGGGCGAGCCTACCGGATCGCCGGACGAAGCGTCCACCGCGCGAACTGTCCAACGCGACATGAGGGTGAAGGGGGAGGCGATTCCAACGCGAAGTGAGGGTGAAGGGGTGC
>JAPPHP010000394.1 GCA_028821035.1 Gammaproteobacteria bacterium
GCCGGCATCGAGCGATTCGACTGCGACGGTTCGGTGTTCGCCCGCAACGCGCTGCGGGCGTCGTCGCTCGAACGTTTCGAGCTTGAAGACGGCACCGTCACGGACAACCAGTGCAACGCCACCCGCCTCGCCGCCTGGCGCCTGTCGTCCGCCAGCGTTGAACGATGCCGCCTGAACGCGACGCAGGCCACGGACGTGGCGCTCTCCGGCAGCGCCATCCGGGAAGCCCGCTGGAACGCGGTCCAGTTGAGCGGTGTGACCCTCGATGACGACACCTCGCTGGACCGGCTGGCCCTGAACGGGGTCGCCGGCCGCGACTGGACGTTTCACGACACGAAGCTCACGGATTCGAGCGTCAGCGGACTGCGCATCGTGGGCTTCACCTGCCGGCACGCTCGCCTCGCGCACTGCACGCTGCGCCACGGCGACTGGGTCCGCGGGATCGACCCCCGCGAGTCCCTCGCCCTGCGCAACGTGCGGATGGAGCACGTGCGCCTCGAGGACTGCGAGTTCGTGGACTGCCGCCTCGACGAGACGACGTTCGAGAACGTGGAGGTGTCGGGCCTCGTGTTCCGCGATGTCGACTTCAGCGGCATGACGCTGACGTCGTCCCGCGAACTCGCGGAGCTTGCCAGCGCCGACCGCGGGGCCGACTGACGGGCCGGGTCCACCTCAGGGGGCGGTGGAGCCCTCCCGGTCCAGAGCCAGCGCCGCCGGAACCGGCGCGTCCTCCCAATCGTCGATCAGCGGCTCCGCGCCGGCCCGCACGAGTTCCAGGCCCCGCGCTATCCCCGCGTCGATCGTGACCAGCAGCGGCACGTGCCGGCCACCGCGTTCGGCAAGCTCGATGCGGCCCTTCGACCGTTCCCCGTCGTCGTCGACGATGGCGTACTCGCACCGCTCCACTCCGTCGTCACCGACTGCGTGTGCCGTCCGCGTCATCGTGTAGTAGTGCCGGCCGTTGTTGAGCACCTGCTCCGCCTCGCACCGCGCGCGCACCCACAGCGCCGACATCAGGTCCACGCCGGCCGGCGCGGGCCGCTCCGGACGCAGCTTTCCGTCCTTCAACTGGCGCAGCACGCCGTCCGCCACCCGGATGGTGCGGTCCTTGCGCCGATCCTTCTCGTGCAGCACGAGCGCTTCGGGGGTCACCCTGCCCCCCTCGATGCGCCCCGTGACGACGAAACGCGCGTTCCACGGCGCGAGGACATCCCACACGCCGTGCGTGCGCATCATCCCCCGCACCCGGTAGCGCTCGCCGTCGGACTCGACGCGTACGTACGCGGAACCGGCCTCCGTCCCGCCGATGACGCCGCGGTACTCGAGGTCGAGACCCTGGGCCGGCCACGCGACCGCGAGCGCCAGCGGAAGGAGGGGGGTCAGCCGTCCGGCCATGGCGCCCGGGTCACTCCGGGATGGGGATGTCGTTCACCTTCATGGGCACGTCGTAGCCGCGCTGTACGGCCGGGCGCTGCGCGATCTCGATGTACCAGCGCTTGAGGTGCGGGAAGTCCGCCCAGTCGATCCCCTGCCACTCGTACCGGGAGATCCAGGGCCAGGTCGCCATGTCGGCGATCGAGTACTCGTCGGCGAGATACGCTCGATCCGCAAGACGGCGGTCCAGCACGCCGTAGAGCCGCCTCGCCTCGGCGGCATAGCGCTCCTCCGCGTAGGGGGCCTTGCCGACGTTGAAGCGCAGGAAGTGGTGCGCCTGGCCGAGCATCGGGCCGACGCCGCCCATCTGCAGCATGAGCCACTCCAGCGTCGTCCAGCGGTCGACGCCCCCGAACCGCCCTGTCTTGTCGACGAGATAGAGCAGGATGGCGCCCGACTCCATCATCGACCGGCCCGTCTCGCGATCGACGATGGCGGGGATCTTGTTGTTCGGGCTGATGGCGAGGAACGACGGCTCGAACTGCTCGTCCTTGCCTATGTGGACCGGGTGGACCTCGTAGTCGAGCCCGAACTCCTCGAGGGCGATGGAGATCTTGCGTCCGTTCGGGGTCGGGAACGTGTAGAGGTCGATGGTCACTATTGGTCTCCAGTGGTGTCCCCGGCGGGAGCATCGTCCCCGGACTCCGCCGGCGCCAGCTCCGGCGGCTTCGTCAACTTGTAGAGCACCCGGTCCGTCTGCCCGCGGATCGCCTCGTCGAACACCATGGTTGTCCGGTCGTCCGCCGGGTTGCGGAGCACGGCGGACGACTCGACGATGAAGCCGGACGCCTCGAGGATCGGCGCCGCGCGCACGACGTCCAGCCGGTGCAGGCTGGTGTTGTCCTTGTCCGGATCGCCGTAGTGGTCGACGATGCCCAGCACGCCGCCCGGCTTCAGCAGCATCTTGATGACCCGCAGGAAGCCCGCCGCGGCCTCGTCGCCGCCCCAGGTACCCTCGCCCAGGCCGTTGTGCACGTCGTGGAAGTTGAGCGCCGTGAACGCCGCATCCAGGGAACCGGGCTCCATGCCCA
>JAPPHP010000408.1 GCA_028821035.1 Gammaproteobacteria bacterium
GAGCAGACGCGTCGACTCGGTGATCAGCCGGAACATCACGCCCCGGCGCTGGGCGACCACCTTGTAGAGTTCGCGCAGCCACTCCTCGCCGGTCTCCTCGACGGAGAAGTCGTCCACCCGCTTCACGGACCGCCCCTGCCAACCCCCGGGACGCCGCTTTCGGCGCCGAGTCGCGTCAGGCGAACATAGGTGGAACCGGCGTTCGAACCGGGCGCGAACGCCACGGTCCAGTCGTCGATGTCGACGGCGTCGGAGGGAATCACATGGGCCATGAACGCGGCGCGCGTGAGGTCTTCTCCCATCCGTTCGAGCGTCGATACGAGATAGCGTCCGAGCAGGTAGCCCTCGAGCGCCAATTCGTTCAGCACGGATTCTCCGCCGGCCGCCGCGCGCGCCTCCATCGCGCGGCGGAAGCTGGCAGCCAGCGCGCTCCCCTCTTCGTGCGGGCTCGGCACTACCTCGGTGACGAAGATGCGGTCGCTCGGCGCGTCCACACGACGCCGGAGCTCATACGACAGGGAGAACGACAGGTTGGCCATCAGGTAGTCGAGCCCGAGCGAGTGGGCCAGATCCATGATCTCGGTGTTCGCCGCGTAGGTCCCGACCAGGAGAATCGCTTCCAGGTCCGCCTTGGCCAGCGCGAACAGACTCGCATGGACGGCGTGCGTGTTCCGCGAGTACGACGTCTTCGCCAGCAGCGGAATGTCGTGCTCCGACAGCGCCGCCAGGTAGCTTCGCAACACCGACCGGCCGAACGCGTCGTCCTGGTAGATGATCCCGAGTCGCCTCAGGCCGAACTCACCGACCATGTGATCGACGTGCACCCGGACCTCCTCCAGGTAGCTCGCCCGCAGGTTGATCACGTTCGGAAACCGTTCCGCATCGCGCAGGAAGTCGGCGCCGGTCACGTGGCCCACGAACGGGATTCCCGCGGTCCGGAGCACCGGAGCGATACGCGCCGCGGTCGGTGTTCCGACGCCTCCGACCACGGCCAGCACGTCGTCCTCCGAAACGAAACGGTCGGCGTTCCGGGCGGCGTTTTCCGGCTCGTAGCCGTCATCGAGCGCGATCAGTTCCAGCCGCCGTCCGTCCACGCCACCCGCGGCGTTCCGCTCCTCAAACGCGGCGAGTATCCCGGACCGGTAGTCGATGCCCAGCCGCTGGTTCGGTCCCGAGAAACACGCACTCTGGCCGAAGACCAGGCTGTCCGCCGTCACGCCCGGCGCCGCGACCGCGGACAGTCCCCACGCACCCATGGCGACCGCCACCAGGAACCGAATCGTGCTTCTACTGTGCATGGCCTTCCGCGGCAGTCGTACCAGGCTCCGGCGTCTCCTCCGGAATCGTCTCCACCAGCGGCACCTGCTCCGGACCCTGTTCCACGACGGGGCCGGTGCGCCGGGCGTGGCCGTGGGCGAAGATCGACGGCGAGTCGAAGATGAGGGAACGCGGCGAAGCGGAAGCCATGTGGTCCCTCTCCGCCCGGCGGTCGTGGAAGCGCCCGTCCATGATCAATTGGTCGAGTTCCACGTCCGTGCCCGCGTGCAGGTCCCGGACCGCCGTAGCGGAGGCCAGTACGCGGCCCGCCGCCGCCTCCCCTGACCCGGTCGGCGCGCCGGTCGCCAGCTCGAAGGGCGGGATGCCGACGCCGTCGAGCATGTTGATGTCGATCGTCGACGCGTCCCCGGGATTGACCGCCGCGAGGCTCGCGTCGGAGAAGATGGTGCGCATGCGTTGCCAGTACCGGGTGACCGCCACCTGTTTCGGCTCGCTCCGGTATTCCGCCAGCAACGCGCGGAACGCTTCCGCCGCACTCTTCGCCTGGTCGATGCGTTCCCTCGCCCTGGCGGCCGCGGTAAGGACTAGCGACTCGGCCTGGCCCCGGCTGCGCGCCAGGTAACGTTCCGCGCGACGGTTCGCCTCGCTCTCCGCCTGCGTCCGCTCGGCGATCGCGTCGTTGACGTCGCGAAAGGCAGCCACCGTCTCGTCGATCGGCCGCACGTCCACGATCGTCAGCGCGGCCACTTCCGTGCCGATGCCGTACGCGGCGACGCGCTCGGCGATGTCTTCGTACAGGTGGTCTTCGATGATGCTGCGGTTGCTGGTGAAGATCAGGTCGATGAAGTTGCTCCCGACCGCGTCCACCAGCGCCTCGCGGACGAGCATCGCCAGCAGCTTCTCCGGCTCCGCCGCCGCGAACAGGTAGTCACGCAGGTTACCGATCACGTACTGGACGACGATTTCGATCTCGAGCAGGTTGGTGTCGCCGGACAGGATGGTGAAGTGCACGGTGTCGCCGCGCTTGCTCGCCACGTCCAGTCGGGCGATGCGTTTCACCGGCCTCACGTGGGCAGTCTCGATCAAGGGAACCCGGTACCGCACGCCCGGGCCTACCTCCGCGTCAACAACCTTCCCGAACCGCGTGAGGACGGCCTGTTCCTCCTTCTTCACGATGTACAGGCC